>DATEAU010000137.1:0-4727 GCA_035288165.1 Bathyarchaeia archaeon | reverse complement strand
CCTTGCCATTGTTGGCAGCGCACAGGATAGCTTCAGAAAAAAGAAAACGCGAAATGGAAATGGTTTGATAAACCTTATGTACCTCCAGCGGACATTCCGAAAGCAAGAAGGGGTGCCTATGAAAGAAGGAACCGAAGCCCGAATACGAAAAGACCTGAACACTGAGATTGAGGCGCTGGAAAAACGCTACGAGACCATAAAGGCTTACCTTGCAGGTGCTCAAATGGAAGACTTTGAAATTGTAGGCGCCCTGCAAGCGTACAAAGATGACCTGAGCACCGTTAGCGCACATATTCTCACCCTCTATCAGCTGAAAGGACAAAGAGCCAAAATCACCTGGGAATCCCTCTTCACAAACATTGACACCGCGCTGGAAACCATCCGAAATTCGGCGCATCCCAAGCCCAGAGCAGCAATTGAGACTGCGCTGAACATGTCGGAGCCTAAAATCGAAGAAGTTATGACTTACCTGGCAACGCTTAAACAATCCCTGTAAAATCGCTTGAACGCTGTATTCTTTTCGAAGGTCGCGGAAAACTTAAAAGCAAAACTCATGAAACAGGGCAGTTGGTGAAGCGGAAACATGGAAGTCACGTTTGGCGAATTTCAAAAACTCGATTTACGCATAGGAAAAATCACCGAAGCCAACCTGATTCCGGGTTCACGAAACCTCTTAAGAATCATGGCTGATTTTGGAACCGAGAAACGCCAGGCTGTCGCTGGACTTGTGCAGTGGTATAAGCCTGAAGAGCTTGTGGGCAAGAAATGCGTCTTTCTCCTCAACCTCCAGAAACGCGTGATGATGGGCGTGGAGTCGCAGTGCATGATTCTTGCGGCTGAGGACGACAAGGGCAACGTCGTGGTTCTGCAGCCTGAGAAGGATGTTGCTGAGGGAAGCAGAATCCGCTAAGTCGCCACTGAACATTCAGTCTTTCTTAACCGTTGACTTCCCAGCTTTCATGGAAAAGTAAATTAATTAAGCAAACACGTTAGAATGTGCCTTTACCTGAAAGGGATACTTATGGCAGTTGACGAAGAAGCTGTTATGTGGGTCGAGAAATACCGCCCCAAAAACCTCAACGAAATCGTAGACCTAAAAGACATAATAGAGAGCCTCAAAGCGTTCATGCGCAACCCCAAAACGATGCCACACCTGCTATTGGCAGGCATACCTGGCACGGGAAAAACCACCGTCGCCCTCTGCATCGCACGCGAACTCTTCGGACAAAACTGGAAAACCTTCACCCTAGAACTCAACGCCTCCGACGAAAGAGGCATCGACACCGTACGCGACCGCATCAAAGACTTCTCACGATACAGCCGCGCAGCCTTCGGCAACGTCCCCTTCGCCCTGGTAATTCTAGACGAGAGCGACCAGATGACGGGACCCGCCCAGACCGCGTTGAGAAGAATTATGGAGACGAGCTCGCGAACATGCAGGTTCATCTTAATCTGCAATTATTCTGGCAAGATTATCGAGCCGATTCAGAGTCGATGCGCTATATTCCGCTTCTCAAAACTAGACCACAAAGCCATGGTTGACCACCTATGCTGCATAGCAAAAAACGAAAACGTTCAATTGGCATCTGAAGCTGCTGAAAGAATCGTGGACTACGCGGAAGGCGACCTGAGACACGCAATAAACGCGCTGCAGATGGCAGCTGCCTACAAAGAAGGCGTGGTCGACGAGAAAACGGTTTTGCAAGTCGTCGGCGAAGCCGGCCCCATGCAAGTTCAAATCATGCTCAGAAAAGCGCTTTACGGCGACTTCCTTGAAGCCCGAAAAATGATGTACGACCTAATCGGGTCATACGGCTTCTCAGGCTCCGAAATAGTCCGCCAAATGCAAAGAGAACTCTTCAAAATGTCCGACCTGACACCAGAGCAAAAAGCAGATTTGGCTAACATCATCGGCGAATACGACTACCGCCTAACACAGGGCGCAAACAGCGACACCCAGCTAAGCGCATTGCTCGCCCAGTTCGCCAAAGTCGGCAAAGCCAAAGGGGAAAGCAGTTGAAGGAGGACCTGCTCTGGGTTGAAAAATACCGCCCAAAAAACGTAGCAGAAATCATAGGCAACGAGGAAGCCAAAGCCGCGTTCGTCGAGTGGCTGAAGAACAATCGACGCACGAAAAAAGCAGTTTTACTTTATGGTCCGCCTGGAGTGGGCAAAACCACCTTGGTTAACGCGGCGGCAAACGATTTGGGCTTAAGAGTAATCGAGATGAACGCCAGCGACACAAGGTCAGAAAAAGCAATAACCAAAGTGGCGGGACGCGCAACAGCTTTCGTGGCGTTAGACACATTTTCGACCGACAGCAAGGGAAACATTCTCTTCATGGACGAAGTTGACGGCATCGCGGGTAACGAGGACCGAGGAGGCGTCAGCGCCATAGTAAAAATAGTGGAAGAATCGCAGATTCCAGTAATCATGGCTGCTAACGACCCAGACCTGGAGAAGCTCAGACCGCTGAAGAAAGTGTCCGCGCTCATACGGTTCCATCAAGCGCGCATACCGCTAATAATTGCCATGCTTCAAAGAATATGCCAGAAAGAGCACATCAAAGCGGAGTTTGAGGCGCTGGAGCGAATCGCGGAGAACAGCGGCGGCGACGTGCGTTCGGCGATTAATGACTTGCAAAGCTTAGCGGAGACATCGAAAACGCTTACGCTTCAAGATACTGTCGTGTTGAGTGCGAGAAACAAGGATATTAACATGGAGGAGACGCTTCGGAGGTTTTTCTCGGTGAAGTCTCTTCTGGAAGCAGCTATGTTGCTGAGCCGTTCAAGCGTGGATTTTGACGACTTGTTGATGGCTGTCGGCGACAATCTGCCTCTTCGTTACTCGGATCTTGCGGAGCTTGCGTTGGCGTATGATTTTGTTTCTCAAGCAGATATGTACCGTGGCAGAATCGGCACTGAGCACTGGCATTTGCTGAAGTACTTTTTTAATTCGTTGTCTGAGGCGGCGGCGGTTTCGCCTGAATCTTACAAGCCGTTCACGTTTATTTCTCCGCCCATTAGGGTTATTACGTTATTTTGGACGAAGGGCAGGCGAACGATGCTGGATGTTATTTGCTGTAAGATTGGGCAGCGATGCCACGTTTCAAAGGCAACGGCTAAGCAAGATTTCATCCCGTTCATCAAGGTCATGCTCGCAAAAGGGAAGGCTGGTCCTGTGGTTTCTTGGCTTGAGCTGGCGCCTGAAGAGGTCGAGTTCCTGACGAAGATGAACAAGTTCTAGCGAGGATTGATTTGCAAAAATGGTTGTTTTGAATAAGAAGGGTTTCAGGCTTCCCCGCGTTGAGAAAGAAAAGTTCATTCTCCTGTTGCGGCTGGGTTTGGAGTACAACCGGGAGCGGGCAGTTTTTTGCGTTAGGAGTTATAACAGCATTGAGAAGCTCAGGGACACTATTGCCAATATTTTGAATGTGGATGAGGTTACATTTGCCCAGAGCTGTGCTGTATGTGGCAAAGATTTTCCGTGCACGGGTTGCAAGTATTATGATTCATGTGCCACGAAGAACCTGCCTTTTGAGTGCGTGTGCCCGCAGTGCCTGAAGGAAGGGAAACCGCGGGAAGAGCAAACGAAGTTTCAAACTTGAAGGTGTTTAGCATTTTCCCAGCTTTTCTAAATAGTCTAGGAACGCGGCTAATTCTTGTTCGTTCATTTTGGTTATCGAGTCGCGTTCCGCCTTGACGTATTTCCTAAAAGCGTCCAAGCATTCTGTAGCTTTCACTTCTTGCTTTACAGTTCGTACTTGGTCGCGTTCGATTTTTATCCTGTAGAGTGTTGCGAGGAAGGTTGCGAAAACAACCAGTGTGTTGCTGACTATGACTATGAGTTCTAATTCTGCCAATTTGTTGTGCCTCCATTCGGTATAGTGCTATTTTACGTGTTTATTGTATTTCATTCTTTAGGTTTCCCGTTGCATCTGGAAAACTGGAAAGGGAATTCTTAAATCGCTCTTCACACGGCTAAATACTCATAAGGGAAGGAAGGATTCTATGGTACAGGAACACACCGCTTTAACCGTCGCGTTGGAGCAGCTCAAGATTGCGGCGGAAAAGCTGAATCTGAACAAGGGTTTGTATGAGATTCTGAAGCGTCCGAAAAGGTCAATCTTGGTTTCGGTCACGATAAAGATGGATGACCACAGCATCGGCGTCTTCGACGGTTGCCGCGTGCAACACTGGGACGTGTTGGGACCGTTCAAGGGTGGCTTGAGGTATCATCCGAACGTAACGTTGGATGAGGTGACGGCGTTGTCGATGTGGATGACCTGGAAAAGCGCGGTGGTTGGCTTGCCGTATGGCGGCGCGAAAGGCGGAATAGCGTGTGACCCGAAGAAAATGTCCATCGGCGAGCAAGAGCGTTTAACACGACGGTATGTTAGCTTAATCGCGGATTATCTTGGTCCGCACAGGGATGTGCCAGCGCCTGACGTATACACAAATGAGCAGACGATGGCGTGGATAATGGACACGTACAGCCAACTCAAGGGCTATAGCATTCCCGAAAGCGTCACGGGTAAGCCTGTGGAAATAGGCGGTTCAGAGGGAAGAGTGTGCGCCACGTCACAAGGAGTTTCGTTGTGTATTCGTGAGGCGGCTCAAAAAATTGGGTTGAAGCTTAAAGGCGCTACGGTGGCGGTGCAGGGTTACGGGAACGTCGGATACAATGCTGCCAGCATATTGCACACCATGGGCTGCAAGGTTGTGGCG
>DATEAU010000136.1:0-5379 GCA_035288165.1 Bathyarchaeia archaeon | reverse complement strand
TGATCCATGCGTAGAAGCCTGGCGCGTAGTTTCTTCCAAGGAAAACTTCCACCGTGTCCTCTTCGACGTTGCGGATGTTTTCCATTTCTGTTTCGACAGCATAAACCAGTCTTTCGCCTTTAAGCGGAGCTAAGCCTGATTGTCGTAGTAGCCGAGAGGAGATTCCCTCGGCGTCAATAACGATCTTTGACGAAACCTGCGATTCATTGCCGTCTTCCTGTTTCGCGTTCACTCCAGCAACAAAACCATCATTAATGATTAGTGAGTGAACTCGTGAGCTTAATCTGAAACGTGCTCCTGCTGCTTCCGCCTTTCCAGCCAAGAACTTGTCAAACAATTCCCTGTTAACCGCGCATGTTACGGGTCGCCTAACGCGAACCGTGAGTTTGGTGCCGTTTGGCGAGTAGAAGTTGGCGGCGGAAAACGTGTTCTCAACGATGCCTTGCGGCAGCGGGTACAAACCGAGGTTTTTCAGGCTTCGGATGCTCAAGTGCCCAGCGCAATGCGTTGGTACACCGATTTCAGCGTGTTCCTCAAAAACTGTGGTATCTAATCCTAGCTTTGCTAGGTTCATGGCGGCGAAGCAACCGACAGGCCCTGCTCCCACAACCAACGCGTCTGAAACGTTTTTCATATGTTGCACGCTGAAAGACGCAGGCGCTTATTGAATGAGTTCGATGCGTCTTTTTCCCCGAGCCATGGAACTTGTGCGTATCTTACCACCGACTTCCAGCCGCATTAGCAACTCGTTAAAATCCTTGAAGCCTAAGTCCTCGTACTCGTCCTTCAACGCGTCAAATAAGTCGTCATCGGTCATGTCGCCCTTCTTGGTCAGAACCTGTAACAGGACAGCGTAAGCTGGTTGTGTTTTCCATGTTTTCATCGCTGGCATTCTTTTTTCGCTCCTATGCAATTGGGGTTGATGGCTTCTGGACTTGGCGGACTTGCTGTATGAAGCTCTTGTACCATTTCTCCATGTCAGGCGTTACCGAAGGACCAACTTCTTTGATGGCTTCTTGGAAGTCCTTCATCGTTACTTCAGTGGCAGCTACGTCTCGCCTAAGCGCGTGCATTGCGGCTTCTCTGCATAGGGATTCGATGTCTGCTCCAGAATAGTATTTGGTCATGGTGGCTAACTGAGTTATGTCAACGTCTTTTGTGAGGGGCATGCCTTTCGTGTAAAGCTTGAAAATCTGCAGCCTACTCTTTTCATCGGGCTCCGGTACGTAAATCAGCCTGTCAAACCTTCCAGGACGAAGCACAGCGGTGTCCACCATGTCGGGTCTGTTCGTGGCGGCTATGACGACAATGTCTTCGAGCGAAACTATGCCGTCCATCTCGGTCAGAAGTTGGCTTATCACTCGTTCGGAAACTCCGCTGTCAGAGAAACCTACCCCACGGCGGGGCGTAAGCGAGTCAATTTCGTCTAGGAACACGACTGAGGGCGCTGCCATGCGAGCTTTCCTGAAGACTTCGCGGATGGCTTTTTCTGATTCGCCCACCCATTTGGAGAAGACTTCGGGTCCTTTGATTGATATGAAGTTGGCTTCGCTTTCCGTTGCCACAGCTCTGGCTAGCAGAGTCTTTCCGCATCCTGGTGGACCATATAGGAGTATGCCTTTCGGGGGCTTTATTCCCAGCCGAGTGAATATTTCAGGTGTTTTTATCGGCCACTCCACCGACTCCTTCAAGTGCTGCTTCACGTCTTCGAGTCCGCCTGCGTCGTCCCAGTGGACAGTGGAGACTTCTATGTAGACTTCGCGCATGGCGGTTGGCGTGACTTCCTTGTAAGCGTTTGTGAAGTCGTCCATTCGGACTTCCATCTTCTCTAGCACTGCGGGTGGAATGCGTTCTTCCTCTAAGTTTATTTGTGGCAAGTATCTGCGGAGGGCTTTCATGGCGGTTTCCCTGCCTAAAGCCGATACGTCGGCTCCGGTGTATCCGTGCGTCATCTGAGCCAGTTTCTTCAGGTCGACGTCTTCAGCCAGTGGCATGCCTCTTGTGTGGATTTGGAGGACTTCGTATCTGCCATCTTTGTCCGGAACACCGATTTCGATTTCCCTGTCGAACCTGCCTGGTCGCCTAAGCGCTGGGTCTAGTGCGCCTGGTCTGTTGGTGGCGCCGATTACGATGACGTTGCCTCTGCCTGATAAGCCGTCCATTAGGGCGAGGAGTTGCGCGACGACGCGTCTTTCAACTTCGCCTGTGACTTCTTCGCGTTTGGGCGCTATGGCGTCGAGTTCGTCGATGAATATTATGCTTGGAGCGTTCTGTTGGGCTTGCTGGAAAATCTCACGTAAGCGCGCTTCGGATTCGCCGTAGAATTTGCTCATGATTTCGGGTCCGTTGATGGAGTAGAAGTTGGCTTCGGACTCGTTGGCTACGGCTCTAGCTAAGAGTGTTTTGCCGCATCCTGGCGGACCGTGAAGGAGGACGCCTTTTGGTGGTTCGATGCCGAGGCGCTGGAAAAGCTCTGGGTGCCTTAGGGGCAGTTCGACCATTTCGCGGACCCGTTGGATTTCTTCGTGGAGTCCGCCGATGTCCTCGTACGTTGTGCGTGGCAGTCCTTTGGCTTCTGGTGCGGGTTCGTTGAGGATGGTGAGTCTTGTTTCGGCTGTGACTTTCACAATGCCATGCGGACGAGTTTTTGAAACTGTAAACGGAATTGCGTGCCCCAGCATCATGACCAGGGTTGTGTCGCCTTCCACAAGCGTGCGTTCCATGAGGCGGTTCTTGACGAAGTTCGTGAAATCCTCATCAACGTTCAAACGCATGTCGACTGGCGCTAGGGTTATGCTGAGTGCGGTTTTGACTTTGGCTGGTCGGACGACGACGTACTCGTTTATGGCTACGCCGCTGTTTTTTCGTGTGAATCCGTCTATGCGGATGATGTCGCGGTTTTGGTCTTCGCTATATGCTGGCCAAGCGATGGCGCTGGTGGTGCGTTTGTTGACCATTTCGATTACGTCGCCTGCGCTTATGCCTAGTTTCTGCATGGTTCGCTGGTCAATGCGGGCGATGCCTCTGCCGACGTCGCGTTGTCTTGCGTCACCGACGCGTAATTGGATTTCGCTCAAACAGAACTCTCCTATGTTGAATTGGTTAGGTTGAACAGAGTTTAATTCCTATATAAACATTTAAAACCGTTATTGGCTGAGGGGGATTATGCATTTCTTGGGAGTATAGCAATATTTAGCACGTTTTAAGGGTAACGTGTGACTCTTTGCTTTGAAAATTAATCCCTTTCACTTCTAAACAGAGTGAATAGCAGTAAAATGTTGAGGGCAGCTTTCTGGTCGAATTGAGAAAGCCAAATCGTGAATCGGATTTACCTGCTTGACCTGCGAACGTTCATCGTCTGGACTTGGCCTACGCCCGGGATTTTGCCGAGTTCGGTTTCGAACTCGTCGACGAGTCAGCTTTGGTCTTCTGGGAATCGTACCTGTACCAGTAGTGCTACTAATCCGTAAGCCACTGGTTCTTCGCCGTAGCCTGAGACGGATGAGTCTTTGGGCACTTTTTCTTCAATCTTCTTTTTTAAGCTGTCGAAGTTTGCGACGATGTCTTCGGGAAAAACCTTGTAGGTTACGATTACTGTGCCCACGAGTTAAACCTCTCTATGGTCCTGTGAAGCTGCATTTGGGGCATTTGTAGGGTCTGCCGAATTTTCTGCATTTGCCGTCGCGTTTGATTTGGATTTCTCCACAGTTGGGGCAGAGGAATTTTGTGGCTTCGGTGCCTGGTGGGATGGGTTTGCCGCAGCTTGTGCATGTGGTTAGTGAGAGGACTGCTGTTCGTTCGGACATATCGTTTTTTTCTCCGTGAAGGTTCTGTAACGTGAGACTCCTTTATATTTGCTGTGCTCTGGGTTGGTTTTGGTTTTTTGTAAATTGGGTTTTTTCGTTTGCTGCGTGCTGGTGTGTTTTTTTGTGTTCTATCGGGGGTGGTTTAGATGCTTTCCTTAAGTTTGAAGCGGTTTGTTTTTGTTTTGTGTGGGTGTGGTTGGTTGTGTGGGTGTCACTTTTTTGGTTGTGTTTTGGGTTTTGTTTGGTTGTTGGTTTGCGTTTCGGGTGCTTTTAGAAGTGGGTTGAGGGGTTTGTTTTCACTTGTGTGCATGGCGCTATGTTGTTTTTTACGGGTTGTGAGTGTGAGTGCATGTTGTGTGTGTTTTGGGTTTTCACTGGTTGATGGTTTTGGTTGTGTTTTCCGCCAATAGCAACCCCATCTTCTATCTTTCTGAAGCGGGACAGACCCATTTACTGTTTTCTGCATAGGTTGGATATTAGGCTCCAAACATGGACTGTTCGTTGCTCTATAGTGGTCTTCGTTTTGGTCCTTTAACCCTGTCAAAGTGAGCGTCCGTTTAGACTATGCAGTCTGCTTTTTCCGCGATCCTCGTTGCTGGCGCTCAAGCCTTAGGGAGTGTTACTGGTCAACTTCACTTTGGTCATGATTATCTTATCGCCTTCGAGGCGGAACAAAACCCTGTCACCAGGCTGCAGCTTCAGCGCTTTCATAATTTCCGGGGGAAGAACGAACTGTCCTCTCGCGCCCAATTTCTGTTCTTGCCAGGTCAAAGTCTCACCCCAGTCTATTGACCAAAACATCAATTTAAACTCCTAAGTCAATTCCCGAAAAAACCCGCTTCGCAAGTTTATTAAACAGGTTTCTTGCCTTAATTCTATTCGTGATATGTTTTGGGCGTAAACCTCAGAGGAATCGTTCCGATATCAACCGTGAAACTTGAGGACTTAAGCGGGAAAACCGTAGCCATCGACGCTTACAACGCTTTGTACCAGTTCCTCGCCATAATACGCCAGCCAGATGGCACACCGCTGAAAGACCTCACGGGAAAAGTCACAAGCCACTTGAGCGGTTTATTCTACCGAACCAGCAACCTCGTAGAAATGGGCATCAAACCCGTTTACGTTTTCGACGGCGCCCCGCCTGTGCTGAAAGCGGCGGAGATTCAGCGACGCAGGGAAGTCAAGGTGCAGGCTGCCGTCCACTACGAGAAAGCTGTGGCGAAGGGGGACACGGCGAAAATGCGGATGTTCGCGCAGGCTACTACAAGCATGAAGGATTACATGGAGGATGATAGCAAGCGTCTACTCGGCTTGATGGGTCTTCCGTGCGTGCAGGCTCCCAGCGAAGGCGAAGCGCAGGCGGCACATATGACGCGGAAAGGCGACGCGGACTACTGCGCCAGCCAAGACTACGACAGCCTTCTCTTCGGCGCCCCGTTGCTGCTCAGAAACGTAACCATCTCGGGCAGAAGGAAACTCCCCAGCAAGAACATCTACGTCGACGTCGTCCCCGAACTCGTTGAGCTGGAAAAGGTTCTGAAGGAATGCGGAATCACCCATGAACAGCTCATTG
>DATEAU010000135.1:0-7143 GCA_035288165.1 Bathyarchaeia archaeon | reverse complement strand
TCCCACGAAATCTGGATAATCCTAATCAAGAAAAAGTGTGCGAATCCTCAGCCTATATCATTCAACGAAGCGGTCACAGAAGCCGTAGAGCAGGGACTAATTGATTCCCGCACTAAGACTTTGAACGAGCAGAAGTATGCGATACGGTTCACGAAGAGAAAACCTAAAAGCTCCGACAAAATCAGTAACGTAAAAGCTCATGAGTTTTCTGCAAATCTTAAATACTTAAAAAGAACATTTCTCTCGGGGATGCTTAAGTGGCTCTGACGACTCTTGTTTTATACCTAGTTGCAGTTGTCGCTGTTGTTGCGATGTGGCGTGGTTTATGGGGTTTGATGGACATCTACCTGTGGCCTAACAATCCTAAACGAAGCAACGCAGCATCGTTTGTGATAGGTTTCGTAGCCTTAGTCGCCGTCCTCGCTTATGTTTCGCCTTAGCGTAAACGGGAATTGAGCGGCAGACTAAATTTTTAAGTCAAGGTTTACATTAGAGGGTAGCAACTAACCTGGTAGATCACAATTGGACTTGGAAAAGAAAATCGAATTAATCTGCCGACCGCCGACGGAAGAAATCCTAACGATAGAAGAGCTAAGGCAGCTTCTGGAGACGAATGAGCATCCTGGGCACTATATCGGGTTCGAAATCTCAGGCATGCTGCACTTGGGCAACTTTATTGTTTCGGGTTTCAAAATAAATGACTTAATTAAAGCAGGCGTAAAATGCCAGGTTTTTCTGGCGGATTGGCACAGCTTCATCAACAACAAGTTCGGCGGCGACTGGGAAAAAATCCTAACCGCCACGAAGTATTATGAAAAGGCATTCAAGTTCTTCTGCCCAGGCGTAGAAGTAGTCGTCGGCTCCGAACTTTACCACGACAACAACGATTACTGGAAGAATCTGCTACGATTCTCCAAGCACATGACGCTCAGCCGAACCCTACGATGCCTAACCATCATGGGCAGAAACGAAAACGAGAAGTTAGACTTGAGCCAGTATTTCTATCCACCCATGCAGGCAACCGACGTGCACGAAATAGGCGCCGACATCCCCCACGGCGGCATAGACCAGCGCAAAGCTCACATCCTCGCCAGAGAGGTTTTCCCCAAGATGGGCTGGAAAAAACCCGTGGCAGTTCACCATCATGTGTTAATGGGCATCGCCGAACCAGTCAAGCTGGAAACGAAAGATAAGCTGGAGCAAGTCGTAGCGAGCAAGATGAGCAAGTCCAAGCCGTGGACAGCAGTGTTCATTCACGACTCGCGGGAAGAGATTAGGGATAAACTGCGGAAGGCATGGTGCCCTGAAAGACAGGCGGAGATGAATCCTATTTTGGAAATAGCGAAACATGTCGTTTTCCATGAGAGCGCTGTCTTCACGATTGAGCGCCCCGCCAAGTTCGGCGGCCACGTCACGTTCGAAAGCTACGAGCAGCTTGAAAAAGCCTACACAGAAGGCGCATTGCACCCGATGGACCTTAAGAGCGGGGTAGCGGAGGCGATTGCGACGATAGTCGAGCCTGTGAGAAACTACTTCGAAAGCGACAAGGAAGCAAAAGCGTGCGCGGATGTAGTTCGAGAGGCTAAAGTGACAAGGTAACTCCCTCTTGTTGAAGCGGCTTAAGGAAAAGGAAGAAAAAATCCAGCACGTCTTAGATGAGTTACGCGAAGAATCATCGCGGGGAACCCTTATCCTCGTTGAGGGCAAAAAAGACGTTGAAACACTACGAACTCTAGGCGTTGAAGGAAATATTATTACCGTAAAAACGGGCGGCAAATCATTTCTGGACGTTGTCTCCGAGTTGGAGAAAGCGAGAGTTTCGGAGGTGGTTTTGCTGCTGGACTTTGACAGACGAGGGAAACAGGGCACAAACCATCTGAGAAAGAGTCTTGAACACGCTGGAGTTAAGGTCAAGTTGGAGTTTTGGATAGCGCTTCTGGGGTTTGTGGGCAAAGACGTACAATGTTTAGAGGGCTTAGAAGCTTATCTAGAGAATCTGCAAACCAAGATTCGCGGTTCATATTGACAGCCAAGTTGAAGGATGCACATTGGGACTCAGGTTATGTTCCTTGAAGCAAATCAGAAAATATCCGAGCCTCGATTTTGCCTGCTTTATAAAAGGGAGGGGGTAGACACACCAGAGCAAAAGAGCGCAGGTCACAACAAATCGCCAAGCGAAAGCTTGGATTTCTGAGAAGAGATATTAACCTGTCGTGTGCTTGCTCTAGGTGAGAGAGATGGAGAAAACCAGAAACCTCAAACGATTGGTAATGGTTGTTGTCGCTATTTTGCTGGTGGCTCTTGTTTTCGTCGGGATTTACCTGCAAAGCCAGCCTACCAGGCTATACCCTGGAGAAGTCCGTGAGTATGAAGGCGAACACCTATCATCAATTAGCGATGTGAAAGAAAACGCCATCAGAGGAAACCAAATAGTAAACGAGTCAACCTACCGCCTCACCGTCACTGGACTTGTAAACGAGACAAAGACCTACACTTACGCCCAAGTCATCAACGGCTTTCAACATTACGAGAAAGTCGTCACGCTTCACTGTGTACAGGGCTGGATAGCGAAAATTCTCTGGGAAGGCGTGTTGATACGCGACTTGCTTGATGCTTCAGGCGTTAACCAAACGGCAAAAATAATCATCTTCCGCGCGGCGGACGATTACACAACTTCGATGCCGCTCAGCTACTTTTACGACAAGGACATAATCATGGCATATAAGATGAACGGGCTAGTCCTTCCGCCAGAAAAAGGATTCCCGTTCCAACTTGTCGCCGAGAGCAAGTACGGCTATAAATGGATAAAATGGATAACCCAGATAGAATTGTCCGATGACGAGAATTATAGGGGATACTGGGAAAGCCGAGGAAACACAAACGACGCCGACATTGGCGAGAAACCATAAATTCCGTAGAGGGTTAATTACCATTTTCCCGTTGAGCCTCCGCCACCCGACCTACCACCACGACCTCGCTTGTTACCGAAAATTGGCACAAATATGCCCAGCAAAGCCAGTAGAATAATAACCCACAAGGGAAAACCGTAATAGTTAATTGCCCACCAAGGCTCAGGCGTGTAAACGAATTCGGATTCATAATAGTAATAGCCCCGAACCGAGGAATCAGTGCTGTTAATTGACGGGATTTCCCTGCCAAGAGCCACAACTGTATCGAAAAGCCCTTCCCCATATTCGCCCTGACTAAACTGGGGAACAAGATACTCCTGTGCAATTTGATTAGATTCAACGTCGGTGATGTCGCCTTCCAAGCCATATCCTACCTCAATCCTCCACTGCTGTTCCTCAATGGCAATCAAGATCAGCACTCCGTTGTCTTTTCCAGCTTTGCCTATCCCGACCTGTGAGCCGTCAAAAGTTTCCAACAGGATTTCATTAAATATGTAGACACCTAACTCAACGATGTCCTTTATCTCATTTCCCTGCTGGTCAACAATGCCATGCCCGCTCAAGGACGGAATAACGTAAACAACAATCTCGGCAGTCGTGTCTACATCAAGCGAAATGGCATAGTCTTCTATTTCTGTAACCCATTCAGACTCTATGAAATACGCAAAAGCAGGAAAAACGCAAGCTGAAAAAACCGCAAAAACTAGAATGAAAGCGAGTGCCGTTCGAGAAATAACCCGCATTCACACAATGCCTCTTTCCCGCAAGAGTCTGTTAGGGTGAAATTGATGGCGGTTCATCCGCGCCCACCTTAGCTTGGAAATACGCTTTCTGCTCGAAACCCCAGCCTCCAGCAAACAGGTTCCCTGGAAACGCTTTAATGGCAACGTTGAAGTCCCGTGCAGCATCGTTGTAACGCATTCTTTCCACTGCAATCCTGTTCTCCGTGCCTTCCAACTCAACAATCAAATCTTCAACCACTTCTGACGCTTTCAGGTCAGGGTACGCTTCAACTGCAATGATGAATCTTGGCAGTTCCGCTTCAAGCTGCCCGGTTGCGTTGTTGATTTCGCCAACGTTTCCAGTTTGCTCCGCGGCAGCCCACTGGCTCCTAAGCCGCGTAATATTCTCAAGCACCGAACCCTCATACGCAATGTACTGCCTCGCGGCAGACACCACGTTCGGAATAAGGTCATACCTCCTCTGCAACTGCGCCTCCACGTCAGCCCACTGCGCATCAACCGCAGCCTCAAGCCCCACCAAATTATTGTAAGTACTAAGATAAACGGCAGCGAAAACGCCTCCAATGACCAAAGCAGCCGCAACGACACCGATAATCACTAATGACAATCCCTTCAAAACACACACCAACCATTGTTTTTAGATAACAAAGAAACCAGTCATATAACCCTTTGGCGACAACACGCACCGCAGAATTCCAATCGCAAACACAATTCAGTTCATAAAAACGTGAAGAACCTTGCCAAAAACACACCCACCAGAACCCACCAACCCTCCCAAACAAAACATATAAACAAAACGTATAAACAAAACAGTTAAACAAACAACCCCTCCCCCAACCAAACACACACAAACACAAACAACTAATCAAAAAACCCATCCAAAAGGCTTAAAGAGCAGAACCCACAATTCATAAACAGTATATAAGTAATCGTCAGTAATCTCATTCGTTGCGAGAAGAACTCGCAGCAATGCGATTAAACTAACAATCAGAAATCACAAATCAGGAGGAACACACTTACGGGAACATCCCAAGCGTTTACTATAAAGTATGTTATACACGCCAAGTTCGACATAGAAGGCGTGGTCGAAAAACCAGACGTCATAGGAGCAGTTTTCGGACAAACAGAAGGCTTATTCGGACCTGAACTTGACCTTAGAGAACTCCAGAAAACAGGACGCATAGGCAGGATAGAAATCGACCTGCACTCGAAGAACGACCGCACCTTCGGTGCCATAACAATCCCAACCAGCCTAGATCGCGTAAGCACCGCACTAATAGCCGCAAGCATAGAAAGCATAAACCGCGTAGGTCCCTGCGGCGCCAAAGTCACCCTGGACAAGATTGAAGACATCCGAGAGGCACGCAGAAAAATCATAATTGACCGCGCAAAAGAAATCCTGCACAAATGGAACATCGAGTCAATGCCTTCCGTGGACGAAATTTACAAGCAAATCTCAGACACGATGAAAATAGGCAAAGTTGAAAAATACGGGCCTGAAGACCTTCCAGCAGGACCAGAACTCCTAGACGCAAAAGAAATAATCATCGTCGAAGGACGCGCAGACATAATAAACCTCATGCGCTGCGGACTACTCAACACTGTTGCCCTTGAAGGCGCCAAAGTGCCAGAATCAATTAAGAAACTCACTAAAGAAAAAGAATCAACCGCCCTGCTAGATGGCGACCGTGGCGGCGACCTCATTCTAAAAGAATTACTACAAGTTACAAGCATCCGTTACGTGGGGCGTGCACCAAGAGGCAAAGAGATCGAGGAGTGCAACTGCAAAGAAATCACCGAAGCACTAGACGCGAGAATCGCAATTGCCGATCTCAACAAGCCAAAGAAGGAAACACGACCCAAAATTGAGCTTCCAGACGCAATAACCGAAGCCTCGAAAGCGTTGCAGGGCACACTTGAAGCCGTAATCATGAACGAAAAACTTGAGCAGATCGAACGGTTGCCTGTTAGCCAGTTGGCTGAGAAACTGCAGCAGTCAAGCGGCATTGACACGGTAATTTTCGATGGAATAATAACGCAGAGAATCGTTGACGTTGCGAGCGAGAAAAACATTAAACGCATCATTGCTTCCCGAGTTTCCGAAGCTGTGAAGCCCGCGTTGAACGTTGAACTCGTCACCTTCCAAGACGCAGTGCAAAGCTAAATCCTACTCTTTCATGATCCGCACAAAGCGCTTTTTGTTTTGCTCAGCAAACGGAACACAGTCCTATTCCAGCGAATAGCCATCTTCGAGGAAGCCTAGCTTTGTTCGACTCTTCGAGTAACTATTGCAGGTTTATTGCATGAGCATTATTTTGCTTAATACTTTCTCAAGGGATATGAAAACAAGCTTCACCCTCGAATCTGCTCTTTCAATAAGAAGCGAAAGGAAAAATTGGAGTTATCAAAGTCCGGTTTTTGCTGTTGCCCTACGACAACAGATGACCGGTTTAGGTTCTCACTTGTCCGCTGCCGAAGACGAAGTACTTCGTGGTGGTCAAGTGCTGCGCACTCATTGGTCCACGCGCATGCAGTTTTTGCGTGCTAATGCCGATTTCTGCGCCTAAGCCGAACTGGTTGCCGTCTGTGAAGCGTGTGGAAGCGTTCCAGTAGACCGCTGCCGAATCAACTTCCCTTATGAAGCGAAGTGCTTTGTCGAAGTTTGACGTGATGATTGACTCTGAGTGTTTAGTGCTGTACTTGTTTATGTGCGCAATAGCCTCGTCTAAATCTTTAACTACTTTTACTCCGATGATAAGGTCTAAGTATTCAGTATACCAATCCTTTTCCGTGGCAGGTTTCGCGTCAGGTATTATTTTCAGAGTTTGTTCATCGCCTCGCACTTCAACGCCCTCTTTCCTTAGCGCAGCAATCGCCATAGGCAGGAACTGCTCGGCTATTCTGCTGTGGACTATGAGTTTCTCGGCGGCGTTGCATGTTCCAGGTCTCTGGCACTTAGCGTTCACTAATATGCGTACGGCGCTGTCGAAGTCGGCGTCTTCCTCAACGTAAACGTGACAGTTACCTAGTCCCGTTTCGATTACGGGTATCTTCGCTTTTTCAACCACCGTCCTTATCAGTTCCGCTCCGCCTCGGGGAATCAAAACATCCACGTAGTCACGCATCCCCATGAACTCTTCCGCCACGCTTCGATCAGTCGAACTAACGACTTGGACGGCGTCTTCTGGTAAGCCTGTGCCTGTTAAGGCGTCGCGGAGCACGTTGCCGATAGCCAAGTTTGAGTTAATCGCGTCTGAGCCTCCTCTGAGGATGACGGCGTTGCCAGATTTTATGCAGATTCCTGCCGCGTCTGAGGTGACGTCGGGTCGGGACTCGTAAATTATGCCGACTACGCCCATGGGTACGCGCATTTGTCCGATTATCAAGCCGTTTGGGCGTGTCCATGTTTTGACGATTTCGCCTACTGGGTCGGGCAGTGCTGAGACTTCGCGTAGGCATCGCGCCATGGTTTCAATTTTTCGTTTATCCAA
>DATEAU010000134.1:0-5011 GCA_035288165.1 Bathyarchaeia archaeon | reverse complement strand
AAAATAAAAGGTTAATTGCACATTTCATGTGATTGTTGTTCCCTGAACCCAGCCCCTTTTCACGCCTCATACGGCACGTTGTCAGCGCAGCAGCAGCATAGAAATAGAATGCAGAAACCAGTAGAGGGTCTATCGCCATTGGGCATCCTTCTCAACCAAAAAAAACACGCCAACAAGCCCACCTTAAATAAGGAGGCTATAGACTGTTCCGAGCACAACAGTTCACAGAAAAGTGAAAGCCTTTATATTTGGCTTCATTGTTTTACTGCAAGGAAAACCAAAAAAGGAAACAGCAAACTTGACCACTCCCTACGACGTTCCAGCACAAAAACTCATCGATAAATTAGCCAAATACCTGAAAGAAAACGTAGACCAAGTGCAACCGCCAACATGGGCAGCAATCGCCAAAACAGGCAGCCACGTTGAAAAACAACCTCAAAACCCAGACTGGTGGTACACACGCTCCGCTTCAATTCTCCGCAAAATCTACGCCCACGAACCCATTGGCCTAGAGAAATTACGCGCTGATTACGGTGGAAGGAAAGGCTTCTCCGTCAAACCAAACCACGCATCAAAAGCAGGCGGAAGCAACATCCGCAAAATCCTCCAGCAACTGGAGCTAGCAGGCTTAATTCAAACCGCCAAGCCTCAAGGAAGAAAAATGGCTCCTAAAGGCAGAAAGCTTCTCCAAGAAGTAGCCGAAGACCTGCAAAAGGAAATCATCAAAATCGCTCCAGAACTCAGCAAGTATCAAGGCGAATAGGCAATGTCCGATGAAGAGCTTGACGCCATCCGCAGAAGAAAACTTTTAGCCATGCAACAAAACCGCGCTGAAGACCAGAAACAGTCTCAAGCCGAACAAATCGAAGCGCAAAAACAAGCACTACTGAAACAAATACTGTCACCAGAAGCCCGACAAAGACTTACAAACCTGAAGATGATAAAACCCGAATTCACCGAGCAACTCGAACTCCAACTCATACAGCTCGCGCAAATGGGCAAAATCCAAATTCCCCTCTCAGACGCGCAGCTCAAACAAATCCTCATCCAGCTTCAAAGCAGAAAACGAGAAATAACCATAAGAAGAGTATAAACATGGCACGAGTCAAACCCCCAGCCAAGAAACGCAGACTAGCCAAAGCCACAAAAACGAAATCCGCCGTCCCAACCTGGGTGATGGTGAAAAGCGGCGGCAAAGTCAGAACCAACCCTAAACGACGAAGAAACTGGAGAACACGAAAGCTAAAACCATAGGAGAACAATAAACAATGATAAACGAAGAAAAAACTGAAGAACAAATGCCAGATGAAACAGAAGAAGCAACGGCAGAAGTATTGGAAGACCAGGAACTCGAAGAAACCCTCAAAGAAGAAGAAACCATTGAACCGGCTCCTGAACCAGCTGAAGAAAAAGAAGAGGAAGAAGTAGGAGCCAAACCAGAAAAAAAGAAAAAAGGCAAAGAAGAAGAAATCGTCGAAGAACGCATCTACGTCATCCCACTCGGCAAAGCTTCAGTCAGACCGCCGAAAAAACGCGCACCACGAGCCATCCAACTCATCCGTGCATTCATAACCAAACACATGAAGCTTGAAATGCGCGTGGAAGAAGAAGAGGAAGAAGCGGAACTCCCAAAACTCACAATCAGCCAAGATGTCAACGAGAAAATTTGGGGTAGAGGAATCGAAAAACCGCCCAAAAAAATCCGGGTGCGTGCAGCCAAAGATAAAGACGGCAACGTCACGGTTTATTTGGCTGAAGGCGAATAGTCCTTGGCTGTTTACTTGTCCAGCATCGTTGGAAGCGTGAGCATCGGCGTTTACTCGCTGGCAAACGAAAAAATCGTCATTCTCCCCAAGATTGTTCCAGTCAAGAAAGCCGAACGCATAGCTGAATGGCTCAAAGTCCAGCTCATCCAAACTTCTATCAGCGGTTCCGTGCTTGCAGGCGCTTTTGTATGCGCCAATTCCAACGGAATTGTACTTCCCCTCTCGGTTTGCGAAGAAGAACTCGACAACATCAAACAATTCTTTAAGGGCAACGTGACAGTGATGGAAACAAAGAAGACAGCTTACGGCAACCTGGTCTTGGCAAACGATTTCGGAGCAGTCGTCGACCCACGTCTAAAAGAACCGCAGATAAAACAAATAAGCGAAACACTAGGCGTCGAAACGGTTCCAACAGAAATTGCAGGATTACCATACGTTGGTTCTTTGGCGGTTGCCACCAACAAAGGCGTGTTAGCTCACCCATTACTGAAGGATGAAGAGCGAAAAGTTCTGGAGAAAGTGTTCAAAGTGCCAGTTGACGTTGGCACAGTTAACTGCGGAATCCCCTACGTCGGCACAGGGTTAATCGCGAATTCTCACGCCGCAGTTGCGGGTTCAATGACAACTGGACCCGAGATGTTTATTATTGGGAGTGCACTGGATGTTGTGCAGGATGATTGAAAAAATTGAAAGTTTTCAGAGTTACAGGCGAAATAAAAAAGCCGAAGCTGGCTACCCCTTTCGCCAAAGAAGTACTAGCCTCCAAGCCTGAGCATGCTGTGGAGAAGGTTTACGCCGAAATCGGCAGCAAACACCGCGTAAAACGATACTACATGCGGATTTCAAAGGTTGAAGAAGTACAGCCTGACGAAATCGAGAACCCAGTCCTGAAAAAGATTGTTGCCGGGGAATAAGCTTTGGCTGCCAAACGGAAAGACGAAGAGGAACTCCGCAAAATCAGCGTTGAAATGCGTTATCTAGAACAGACAGCCGAAACGCTTCAGCAACGAATCAGCATGCTCAACGCCGCCATGACCGATCTGACTTACGCAAGCATGACATTAGACGGCGTAGAGAAAGAAAAAGAAAGCGCAGAGCTTCTCGTGCCCATCGGCGGCAGCAGCTACGTAAAAGCCAAACTCACAAACTCCGACAAGGTTATCATTGGCATGGGCGCAGGGGTATCCATCGAGAAACCTGTATCCGAAGCTAAGGTAATCCTGAAGGAAAGACTTGACGAGCTTGGCAAATCGGCGGTTGCGGCGCAGCAACAGTTCGGACAGGTTGCTGAGAGGATTAACTCGGGCAGGAACAGGCTTGAGACTTTGCTCTCGTCGGTGAGAGAGAGGCAATAAGCAGCCAATGTTCGAGAAGCTTAAGAAAGGATTCAAAGGCTTAGTAAGCAAAGTCACAACGACCGAGTTGAAGCCTGAGAACCTGCGTCCCGTTCTCGCGGATTTCAAAATGAGTCTTGTCGAGAATGACGTTGCGTTCCCAGTGGCTGAACATGTTTGTGACGCGCTTGAGAAGCGTTTGACAGGTGTGCAAGTTAAGCGATTAGAAGACCGCAAAAAAGTGGTCGAAGATAACCTGCGGAAAGTGCTTTTGGAAGTCATGCTCACAAAAAACGAAATTAACCTGCTCCAGTGTGCCGAAAAGAAACGCAAGAAAAAGGAGCCGTTTATCCTGCTTTTCGTTGGCATAAACGGCACAGGAAAAACCACAACCGTAGCCAAAGTAGCCCAGTTCTTCAAAGAAGAAAAATACAGCGTTGTACTAGCGGCTAGCGACACGTACCGTGCAGGCTCAATTGAACAGTTGGACGAGCATGCCAAGCGTTTGGGCTTGCGGGTTATCAAGGGCGTTTACGGTGGAGACGCAGCATCCATCGCTTACGACGCCATCAACCACGCCAAGGCGCATGGAATAAACATCGTGCTAATAGACACGGCTGGCAGGATGCAGACGAACCAGAACCTGATGAGCGAACTACAGAAGGTCAAGCGTGTCGTGTGTCCTGACCTGACGATTTTCACCGTAGACTCACTCATCGGCAATGATGCGGTTACGCAGGCTGAAGAGTTCAACAAGTGCATAGGCATAGACGCCACCATACTGACGAAAGTGGATGCGGACGTGAAAGGGGGCGCTTCATTGAGCGTGACTTATGTGACGCAGAAGCCCATCCTGTTCATTGGTGTGGGGCAAACGTACAAGGATTTGGAGCTGTTTAATCCCGAAAAATTCGTCAACATGATACTGAGATAAGTGCCTTTTCCTATTGGATGAAAATGGACTCGCTATTTTTTAATGTTGTATACAAGTAGATTTATCTACTTGGTCATTGCTATACTTAGATTGGTGAGCTTGTCTTGAACGAAACTACAACGATTCGAGTCTCTAAGAAAACTGCGGAAACCCTCGAGTGTTTGAGAGAAAAGCTTAATGCGGAAAGCCTTGATGAAACGATACAATCCCTCATCAAAAAGCAACGCAAGGCTATCTTGGAAAAATCGTTTGGCGTAGATCGCGACAAGATTAAGCCTTTCTCGGAGGAAGACCGCGGTGAAGATCGTGATTGACGCTTATGCATGGATTGAATTCTTCGCTGGAAGCGAAAAAGGATGCAAAGTTAAGGAAATGATGGAAAATGCTGATGAAGTTTTTACGCCAGGTACTGTTTTGGCAGAGGTCGCCAGAAAATACATCCGTGAGGGAACTGGAGACAGAACGGTTGATGCAAGGTTAGAGATGATAAATGCGGCGTCGAATATTGTTCATGTGGACACTAAGTTAGCCTCAGAAGCGGCGAAATGCTACTTGGAGCTTGCCACTAAATGCCGAAAATCTAAGCTAAACACGCCCAGCTTATTTGATGCCATCGTTTTAGCTACAGCTAGGCTATTGAAATCAAAAGTTGTGACTGGCGACGAACATTTCAAGAATTTATCCGACACGGTTTGGATAAGGTAGCACCTCGTCTATCAACTGCCCAAAAAATTATCGATGCTAAGCTGAAAGACAACGTGGGGGTGAAGTAATTTTATAAGAGGGACAGGGGAGTCAAAACGAGCGCAGTAAGAAGGTTAACTCTGTTCCTTCAGTTTTAGTAGTATGGCTTTTGCTGAGTATAGTCTGTTCTCTGCCTGCTCGTAAATTACCGACTTCGGGTTCTCTATTGCTTCTGGGCTTATTTCGTATCCTCTGTGGATTGGCATGTCGTGCATGACGTAAGCGCTGCTTCC
>DATEAU010000133.1:0-6841 GCA_035288165.1 Bathyarchaeia archaeon | reverse complement strand
CGTCGTAAGAGCCGGCGTCGGAAGGGTCCGCGTTAACAGAACTCCAATTGAGATTTATGAGCCAGAAATCGCACGAGCGAAAATCATGGAGCCACTCCTACAAGCAGGCGACGAAGTGTGGAAGCAGATGGACATGGACATTAGAACCAGCGGCGGAGGATACATGGGACAAGCAGAAGCCGCGCGCATGGCTGTTGCAAATGCCTTGCTGAAATGGACGAAAAGCTCTCACCTGAAGACCGTGTTCACCGAGTACGACCGAACCATGATCGTGGGCGACTCACGAAGCAAAGAGTCGAAGAAGTTCGGTGGTCCAGGCGCCAGAGCTAAGGAACAGAAGAGTTACAGGTAGGCGAATGCAGGGTTGATTATTCCCGTTAGATGTTTCACGTGTGGCAAACTCATCGGCGACCGATGGGAAGAATTCGCGCGGAGAGTCAAGACGGGCGAAAACGCAAGCGACATCATGGACAGCCTTGGGATCAAGCGATACTGTTGCAGGCGGATGCTGCTGTCGAACGTGGAAATTATCGACGAAGTTCTACGGTTTTATGAGGAGTCGGAGAAGCGGAAAGAAGGCAGAAACTTTTACTAGTTCTCTTAACCTGCTTACCAGATTTTTTGTTTCATAACTTTCAGTCATCGTAACACTAGAATAATGCTTATCAGGGTAGTCGTCAAATAAAGGGTTAGGAATCTCTATGAAGAAAAGAAATAGGGAGAACCTCTTAGCTGCTTTTATTTCTACTGCCCTGTTATGGCTTGTCACGCCCTTAGTTTACCTTGAGCCAAACCTGTTGGTTAATGCCGAATCAGCTGGAACCTCGGATAATTGGCCGATGTTTCTCCATGATCCCCAACACACAGGGTACTCACAGTCACAGGCAACTATACCTAACACAAACTCCCCAGTATGGATTCGCGCCTTCAGCGACGACGGTTCTAAACTAATGTCTCCCATTGTTGTTGATGGCTTGGTAATCGTGGCTTCAAATAATGGCCACCTCTACGCGTTTAGTTCGATGACTGGGGAAATAATTTGGACGTATGAGCTTTGGACGGGGGTAAATTCGGTGAATGGCGTTCCTGCGGTCAGTTCAGGCAGAATTTTTGTCGGCTCGATTGACCATAAGATGTACTCTTTGAACGCATCTACGGGCGATGTATTGTGGAGTTTTCAGGCAGGTGGTGGCATTTGGTCTTCTCCTATTGTCGTGGAAAACCGAGTGATTTTCACGTCAGATGATACAAAACTCTATTCCCTGAATGCAAGCAACGGTGCGCAATTGTGGAATCGTACTACATGGGGAAGCTATACATCACCAGCTTTTTGGAACGGGACTGTGTTTGTGACCGGGCAGGCTCTCTACGCCGTCAATGCTTCCAATGGAGAAATAGACTGGTCATACTCCAATGACGCCAGCTATCCAGAATCTTCTCCAGTTGTAAGCGACGGCAAAGTCTTTTTTAGCACAGGCAACTCAAGCGTATTTTCCATCGACGCATCAAATGGAACGTATATTTGGGGCTCGAAACTTTCGGGTCAGTTAAGTCAATCTTCACCCGTTGCAGCAAACGGCAGGCTGTTCTTGGGATCAGACAATGGTTATATTTATTCCCTCAACGCGTCTTCAGGTTCACTGCTGTGGCGCTATGAAACTCAAGGTGCGATAAGCTCTTCCGCCGCTGTCGCCGATGGAAAAGTATTTTTTGCCTCTTCAGACCGTAATGTTTACGCGTTTGCTGAAGGTAACGGAACACTATTATGGAAGTATCAATTGGGGCAAGACGATGGTAATATAGGTAGCCCAGCTATTTACGACGGTAAGGTCTTCATTGTTTCTAAATCAACTCAAGCTCCATTCCTTGGAAAGGTTTACGCCTTAGGAAGACGCCCCCAAGCGTTATTATCAGCAGACCTAACTCTTTCCCTGAATTCCCCGACCTCTTTCATAGGGTTCAAAGTCAACTTAACTGGCACACTCAAGGGGAATGGAACGGGCATCGGAAACGCCACAATACGGCTCTTCTACAGCGTAGCTGGAGGGCAAACATGGACTGAAATAACCTCCACGCAAACATCCACAGATGGAAGTTACTTCGCTACTTGGATTCCCTCAGCCACAGGAACGTACATAATAATGGTCATATGGGCAGGTAATGAAACTTATGGACTTGTATCAATGACTAAGATGCTCTCAGTAAGCTCCGTCAACGACCAGTACGTCTTCTCTGTAGTATCCAACTCCACTGTTTCTGCACTTACTTTCAACTCAGCTAGTAAACAACTTAGCTTTACGGTCACAGGCGAAACTGGAACAGAAGGATTCGTAGACATGACAATAGCGAAAAGCTTGGTCGCAAACATCGTGGACCTAAAAGTATACCTGGACGGCGTCAGCATCAATTATGTTGCCACTTCGACGGATGATTCGTGGCTTATGCACTTCACATACACGCACAGCACACACACCGTCACCGTAAACCTCGGCGTTGAAGTAATCCCAGAATTCCCTACATGGACGATACTTCCAGTAATCGCGTTAATTCAGCTATTCGCAATAGCACTATTCAAAAAGAAACTCAAGACTTACGTACCCAACTAAAAGGGGAGAAAATGGGTTTCCAACATCCTAACTAAATAAAAGGGGCTATAGTTTTTTCCGAGCGGATATTTCAGAAAAGGCTATCTAGTGTGAGTATAGTTTTTCGTAGGGTCGTTTGGAGACTGGCGTTATCCTGTAGAACTGCTTACCCATGACCTCCGCGTATTCGTTGCCGAAGTAGCCGCAGAATTCCCTCACCAAGCCTTCGATGACTCGCATGTCCCGCTTACCAGCCTTCGCAACCTTGACGCCTTCGCTTACCTTGAATATGTTGCCACGAGTATACATCACGCCGCCATGCATCCCCGTACCAACGAACCTAGCCATGCACTGTTTGCCGTCTTCTACGTTCAAGCCGAGAACCAGCGCGACTCCACCAGCCATGTACTCCGCGAAGAAATCCTGAGCAACCCCACCGACAACAATCATCGGCTTCTTGTCCTGGTATTCCTTCATATGAATCCCAACACGATACCCCACGCCATCACGAACAAAGATTTTTCCCCCACGCATCGAATGACCTGTCAAGTCTCCAGCGCAACCATGAACAACAATCAACCCTTCATTCATCGTGTTTCCACAAGCATCCTGAGCGTTGCCGTGAACCGTTATCTTTGGTCCGTTCATGAAAGCGCCCAAATCATTACCTGGTGTACCATAAATGTCAATCTGTATATCGGAATCCAAGTCTGTTCCGATGTATCGTTGACCGCAAACGCCGTGAATCTCAGCTTTTTTGAAGCCGCTGTTGGTTATGGCTCTCAAGAGGCAGTTAAGGTCTCTGTAGTACAAGCCTTCCGCGTCAATCTTGTATACGTCGCCTTCGACTTTTACTCTCGAAGCGAATTTCGGGTCCAGTTTCAAAGCAGGTTTTTCTTCTTGCAGCATACCTTATCATTCTCCTGCCATTTTCACGCCCAGAATCTTAGACTCAGTCTTCGTCAAACCCACACCACGCAACGCCAAACGGTTCCCCCGCAAACTCTCGATAGCGTTTATGCCCATTCCGCCCATCATGTCTTTAATCTCCAAACTCCACCCTCGAAGCAAGTTCACTAGCCTCTCCGTACCAATGTCAGGGTTGAGCCGCTTGGAAATCCACGGGTCACTTGTCGCGATACCCCACGGACACTTGCCAGTATAGCATTTCTGACAGACCGTGCAACCCATAGCCACAAGCGCAGCCGTTGCAATGTAAACCGCGTCAGCGCCCAATGCAACAGCCTTAACAACATCAGCGCTGCTTCGGAAACCGCCTGCAGCAACCATCGAAGCCTTGTTGCGAATACCTTCCTCGCGTAAACGCTGATCAACCTGTGCAATCGCCAACTCAATCGGTATCCCAACGTTGTCCCTGATGACTTTCGGCGCAGCACCAGTAGCGCCACGAACACCGTCAATCGCGATAATGTCTGCTCCAGCTCTCACCATGCCGCTGGCAATCGCAGCAACGTTATGAACAGCCGCAATCTTAACTGAGATTGGCTTTGAGTAGTTAGTGGCTTCTTTCAACGCGTAAATCAGCTGCCTAAGGTCCTCGATGGAGTAAATGTCGTGTTGAGGCGCAGGAGAAAGCGCATCCGTACCAGTCGGAATCATCCTCGTCCTCGCAACATCCGCAGTGACCTTTTCGCCAGGAAGATGCCCACCTATCCCAGGCTTCGCACCTTGACCAATCTTGATTTCCACAGCGGCACCAGCGTGAAGGTATTTCGAGTGAACACCAAAACGCCCCGAAGCCACCTGGACGATAGCGTGTGAACCGTACTTGTAGAGAGTTTTGTCTAAGCCGCCTTCGCCAGTGTTAAAGTATGTTCCGCATTCCGTGGCAGCTCGGGCTAGAGCTTCATGCACGTTAAGGCTTATGGCTCCGTAGGACATGGCGGAGAACATTATTGGCGTGTCAAGGCACAGTTGAGGCGTAAGCGCTGCCTTAAGCACGGGTTCACCGTTTTCCATTTCTAGATCCATCTTGTCAGGTTTAGCGCCAAGGTATGTCCTTATCTCCATAGGCTCTCTGAGTGGGTCGATGGACGGGTTGGTTACTTGGCTAGCGTTCAGAAGGAGCCTGTCCCAATAGGTGAAGTACGGCTTATCGCAGCCCATGCCTGTTAAGATGACTGCCCCAGTTTCGGCTTGCTTCTTGACGTCTCTAAGCGCTTCGCTTGTCCAGTTGATGTTTTCGCGGTTGACGTTAGGGTTCTTTCTGATGGTTATGGCATGGGTTGGGCAGAAGGTCACGCAACGTTGGCAGTTTACGCAGTTCTCGTCCTTGCTGACGATTTTGTCTTCTTCCTCGTCGTAGCTGTGGGTTTCGTAGGTGCACTGGTTGACGCAGACTTTGCAGCGTATGCAACGTTTCTCGTCTCGCTCGACCAAGTACTCTGGAAGTATGTAAGTTTTCATGACTATCGCTTTGCCCCCATTGCTACCTCAATAGCTTCTTGACTGCGAAGCTTGCCGATTACTGGTTCGCCGCCTCTTGGAGCCCAAAACCTGTCAAGCGTTGGCGAAACAAGCCGCATCGCTGCTTCCTCGGAAGACATGTAAAGGAAGTCGCCTCTGGTTCCTGCGACAAGCGGACGAAGCTTGATTCTGTCCGTAAGTCCAATCATCTCGCCGTGATGCGCTATGAGAATGCCGAAAGGACCATTCATTAACAGGCTCCCGTAGGTCTGACGAAGAACCGTGTAGAGACGTGCTTGCTCAGGCTCCATTGCGTCGATTTCGCTCCACAAGGGCGACGCAAAGATTTTAGACATTACCTCAACTGACAAGTGCTGTTTTCGCATGAGCAAATCAACAGCGTAAGCTAGCACTTCTGTGTCTGTTTGCATGGTGCATTTGTAACCGAACATTTCCAGGTATCGGCGGTTTATGCCGTACGAGGAGAGTTCCCCGTTATGCACGACAGTCCAGTCTAAGACGTTGAAGGGGTGTGCGCCTCCCCACCAGCCTGGAGTGTTTGTTGGGAACCTGCCGTGAACCGTCCACAGATAGCCTTCATACTCATCCAGGCAGAAGAATTCTGCCACGTCTTCTGGGAAGCCGACGCCTTTAAAGACGCCCATGTTCTTACCACTTGAAAAGACGAAGGCTTTACCCGTTTCCGAGTTGATTCGCATAACCGCCTGAATTACGTAATCGTCCACTGTCTGGTTCTCAGGTTGTCCTTTCTTTGGCTCGACGAAGTACCGCCAGACCCGGGGTGGATCTTGAACGTCCGCAGGTCGCGTCTGCATTTCCTCGTCGTAGATTATATTGAATCTGGCTGCTAGGATTCTGTCGGTTTTCTCCTTGGCATCTCGGCTCAGGTACATAATGTGCAGAGCGTAGTATTCTTTGAAGTCGGGGTATATTCCGTAAATGGCGAATCCTCCGCCTAAGCCGTTACCGCGGTCATGCATGTTCGCTATCGCTCTGACCGGGTCTCGGGATCCGAAGCGTTTTCCTTCGAGGTTCATCATGCCGAATATGGAGCAGCCTGAGAAGTCCTTGTCATCGCCGAAAGGATTGTTGACTTTGCTTAAGTTTTTCATCATGCACACCCTAAGCACATCGTTTTTCTCAAGCCGGCTGGAAGCATAGCGAGACCAAAGTTTTCCGAGACAAGTTCTCGTTTGAATTTTTTCACCTTTATACGGTTTTTCATAAGGTGGAATAGTGTGCCTGCTCTTTCAACGTCGTTTACGAGGGTTACGCCGACAATCACGTTATCTTTCAGGACGACTTTCTTGTAGCGGTTTTTCTCGGGTTCATGCTTGACCAGGATTTCGTAGGCGGTTTCTTCTTTCGGGTTGGTTATTCCTATGGAGATTACTGGGATTCCGAAGTACTTCAAGCTGCTCATGTTTGTTCCTCCTGCGTATTCAGTTTTTTTACCCGCCATGTTATAACCTGCAACCTTCCCTTCCGCCACTGCGAGAGGCCAGAGAGGCAGAAGGCGATTCTGGTTTAACGTGAAATCGTACGTTTCGGCAACGTCGCCGCTGGCGTACACATTTGGAATATTAGTCTGCATGAAGTTATCCACGATGATGCCTCGTTTCAGTTTAACTTCAGTTCCTGCAACGAGTTCTGTGCGTGGAACTACGCCGATGGCGACGATAACTGCGTCGCAAGGTATCTGGTTGCCTTTCGTTAAGATTACACCCCCTACAGATTGGTCGTTTTCAGGTTTGCCGATGATTCGTTGGACTGATTGTCCCGTGACGATGTTGACGCCTGCGTTCCTG
>DATEAU010000132.1:0-14362 GCA_035288165.1 Bathyarchaeia archaeon | reverse complement strand
ATCACGGTTAGCGAAGACTCGGGAAAAAGCAAGGTCGGGCTAAAGAAGCTTCGTCAAAAAACCAAGCAGCTCTACGAAGGGTTCGAGGAGAAATACGCTGTTTACCAGGACTTGCGAGAGAGCGGGATGATTGTTACGCCAGGCATCAAGTTCGGCTGCGACTTCGCCGTTTACAAGTACGGTCCAGGCGTTGAGCATGCGCCATACATGGTTTCCGTCAAAGATGCGGGTTCAGAGATTTCTGCTACGGAAATTGTTAAGGCTGGGCGGTTGGCTACGACTGTGAGGAAACGTTTCATCATCGCGGTGCCTGATTTGGTTGCTGGGCGAACGAGGTATTTGATTTTTAAGTGGTTTAAGGCTTAGGTTGCCATGACGATTTGATGCTGGAATTCCCCTCGTACGCGTTGGTGGGGGTAGATTTTTGCGGCTTCGAGTCGGCAGCCTTCCTCTATGGTGACGTCGTCTCCGATGACTGAGACGGAGCATATTCGTGTTTGTTTCTGCCTGTTTGAGAGGACTGTGACGTGTCTGCCGATGATGCTGTCTATCACTTCAGCGTTGTCGCCGATTATGGCTCGGTCCATGACTGCGCTGTTCTCTATTGTGGCGTCTTTGCCGATTCTGGTGAAGTTGTCGATGCAGGAGTTCACGATTCTTGCTCCATCCTCTATTTCGCAGTGTCTGCCGATGAGAACTGCGCCTTTGATGATTATTTTCCGCTGTTTAATTTTTTGAATTATTTCTTGTCTCCTCTTTTCGGAGTCGTTGCTTTCGCCTTGAACCCAAACGGGTTGTTTTTCTCGGATTCTTCCTCCAAAGTCGGTTAGCATGCTGAAGCCTCCGTTGAGCAGTTTCTTCATGGCTTCCAAGTAGTTTTTTGGTGTGCCGACGTCGAACCAGTTTCCCTTTAGAGTGTAGCCGTAGACTGGGTGTTCTGAATGAGTGAGGTAAGGTATTAGGTCGTAGCCGAAGTCTAGGCGGTTTTTCTGTTCGATGATTTGTTTGATGCCTTTTTCTTTGAAGACTTTCTTGATTTCGGGTGAGAGGACGTATAATCCTGTGTTGGCGAGGTTGCTGGGTGCGTCTTTGGGTGTGGGTTTTTCTACGAAGCATTTGATGCGTCCTGTTTTGTCGATGTCGGCGATGCCGAAGCCTTCGACGTTTTCGACTTCCCTGAGCACGATGGTCATTGATGCGCATTTTTCTTGGTGGTATCGGACGAGGTCTTTGAGGTTGATGTCGAATATGTTGTCGCCTTGGACTGCTAGGACTGGGCTGTTGATTTCGTAGTATTGCATGTTTATTCTTGCGGAGTCTGCGCTTCCGATGTCTGGGACGTTGGGTTGGTATTTTATGTGGATTCGGGGTTTGATGTTGTATCGGGCGCTGAAGCCTATGCCTGATTCGAAGTAGTCGTAGAGGTCTCGGTAGTTGGTGTAGCCTTTGACGCCGAAGATGAAGTGGCGGATGCCTTGGTTTGCTAGTTGTAGTAGTGTGAATTCTACTAGTGGTCTGTTGAGGAGGCGGAGGCAGGCTTTGCTTGTTTCTGCTGTTAGTGGAAGGAGTCGGGTGGCTTTTCCGCCGACGGGTATGATGACTCGGATTTTGTCGGGTGCGTAGTTGTCGCCGACGAGGGGTGCGTAGTTGTTTTCGCCCATGAGAATTCACCAGATAAGTTGTGTGCTAGTAGATGGTTTGGTGTGGGTTTTAAACTTTTCAAGGGTGTGTTGTGTTAATTGGGTTCTTTGCGGTTGTACCGTGTGCTTTTAAAGTGTGTTTTTCTAGTGCAGGTGTGCTTTAGTGTGCGGTTGTATGTGTGTGAGGTTGGGGTTGGCGTGGGTAATTGTTTATACATTTTGTTTATACAAGTTGTTTAACTGGTTGAGATTTTGTCGGTGCTAGATTCATAAATTTAATGGCAAACTTGCTGGCGTTAACCTTAACTGCTGCTCGAAAAACTTCCACAGTATCTCATTTGGACCTACGAGCTGGCTTGTTACGGTGAAAACCATGAACACTTGTATAATTTGAATTATACAAATTCAGAATATACAACCCTTCTGTCGTGCAATTTCGCATTTCTGCGATAAAAAGGAAGCTTAAGGGTGGTTAGCGGCAGCTATGAATCGTCATTTCAAGCGTAGAATTGAGGTGCGAATGGAACAAGATTAAGCTGGGCAAGCCTTGCACCAAATTTGTTGAACGTAATCGTTTGTTCACACTTCCCTATGTTTTTTATTTTCAGGCGGTCAAAGTCAGCGAGGACGTGATGTGTGTTTATAACGTTGGTGTATTTGAATTCAAGGATGGCTCTGGGTATCTTGAGCTTGTTACTTTTTGCCAATTTGTTAATAGTCTCATTAGAGATTTAGGTTCTGTTGAGCTTGGTGTTTCCGAGGAAGATTTAGAGAAGGATGAGGAATTAGTTTCTTCTGGGGGAAATTAAAAGAATATGTACGGGGGATGAAGTTGCCGTCCCAGCCTTAGGGCAAAGTAAATTCTCTTGGTTTGTTGTTTCTTGTGTTGGTTTGTTTTCTGTTTGGTTTTCTGGGTTCATGTTTTGTTCCTTTTTTGTTTTTCAAATTATCAAATTTTGCGGGATGATACTCGTCCCTTCTGGCGTGTGCTGGCAACAATAAACCTTTCGCTTTGCTGGAAAAAGCGAAACCCAGAGGACACTTCCTTCGGGGGAAGTGGGGTTTATGTTGACAGCGTATCTTTCAACGTTCGCCAAAAAATTAAAAATTGATTTTGCGGTCTTGACCTCGTTGCCCTTCGTGTAGGTAGGGCAATGTGTCAACTTTCAGAGCGAACTCCCTTTATGGGGTAAGTTCGCGCTGAGGACTCTCTTGGTAGAGTCCACGATGAGTTTTTGCTTCTTTTTGCAAAAAGAAGGTCTTGTTGTTTGCTGAAGGAGTTCTCGCTTATTTGGTGAAATTGGGTTCTGCGAGTGTAATCCATTTTTGGGATTCATAATGGTTATTAAACTTAATTTTCACATTTTGTGATAGGAATCTCCAAAATGAGGGTTCGCTATTATGAAAGAAACTATGGCTGAACAAACGGTTACAGACTATGCGATGATAGCGCAAGAGCATAAGCTCTTAGCTTGCACTGACCAAATAGTTCCGAGGAAAACCGTGGTTTATGAAACTCTTGTCGACCCAACTGTGATAAAGTTATCAGGAGAGAGGATAAAAAGACAGTTATTCACCAAGTTTAGAGTTCTGAAGCCTAAATCTGAACCCATCGAGTTACGTTCAATGGAGAAGTATTATGAACCCTTTATAGTGGCTAGTGCCAGATATTTTCTTGATTATTACCGCATGAGCAATTATGACATCTTAATCGATGATGATGTGACCGAAGTCATTATCCTGAACCAGAAATTCTATCCCAAGCGCGAGAATTCGATTGCAGGCATAAAGGTTGAGGGTGAAGAAAGGCGTGTAGTTGAGAAGAAAGCCTTCTTCATGTTGGATAAGAATGGGCAGGAGGTAAATCTGGAAACTTTGCCTTCCGCGCCTTCGGAAAAAAACCCTGAAGAGACAATAAAGAAGTATGGTATAAAGGAAATCAATTCGGAAGCGGATGTTGACTTTGTTAGAAAAAGGCTTGTTCACCGACCTGAAAATCTGAGCCGCATAGTTAGTGAGATTTTTGAAGTAGACGAAAGAGTTGTAATTTATGCTCCACGATTTAGGCTTACTTACGTTAATGCGTACTCTTACAAGGAAAAGTCAGTGGAGTTTGATGGAGTCACATCAAAAAGAATCGGGAATGAAAAGCTCCATTCTCGATTAGTTCAAGCAATCAAGTCGGTCTTAAAAGTAATCTCTAAACAGTAGCCTGAAAGACGCAAGTTTTGTGAAGTGCTCTTTTAGGTTAGCCCATCGGGGGAATTCATGAAAATGCCCTTCTGCATTTCGTTAGGTGAGCACTCTGTGACACTAAGCATTTCCAGAACGGAAAACTTCTCCCTGTGGCTTGGGTTTATGATGCCCGAGGACATTGGAAAGGCGCTTGGTTTGGTTCAGTTTGGCATAAGCCTCTTAAATTCCTAATTTATGTGCATAAATGCATTTAACGCGCGCATGTGAGTAACGTATAACAAGGATAATAATCATCGCAAGCTGAGTATTTGCACGTCCACGACCTCATTGCTTAATTTGAGAGTTGCTACAAAAGTGGGAGTTGTTTCGTAAATTGGGTAGTTGAATATGCCATACACAGGTACATTTCTCTCTTGAATAGTTGTTTCGCCTGGATGAAGAATGTCGAGAGTCCGCGTTATGTTGGTGCCTTCATCAACATCGAGCCTTCTAATCTCCAAAGTTGCTCCTTCCACGTCGGTTGTTCCATTATTCACAATCATAACGTACATATCTGCAATTGTTCCTACTCCGCCTGGATTCCACCAACCAGGTGATGAAAACTCGTAAATCTTTATGTTACGCAAAAGATCGAGCTGTTTCTGCGTTTCAGAAAACTGATCTTGCATGTCTCTGTTTCGAGTTTGCAGCTGACTAATCTGAGAATAAGCAACCCAAGTAACACTTAACATGGCGACAATCATGACGACCACTATTCCCAAAACGGTCCTTGCGTTCATCTTTGCTCCACCTTGTTCATGATGGAGCGACTTTTCTCAGATTTAAGAATTGTTGTCAAGGTTTCTTGACTAAACGTCAGTCAAAGGTTCTTGACTTCTTATCTTTATCATTAATGTTTTTCAGCTGGATGCGCGTGGAACTATGGAAGTTCTTTGGTATTGCAGTTTCTTTGTAAATGTCTAAAGAGCTTTGCAACTTTTGCGATTGTGCTTTCTTGGTATGCGTTTCGTTTCATCCAGAGCATTGTATTGACAATGTTCATATTAGACTGGGACGCTGTTCTATCTACGGGGGATGATGTTGCCGTCCCAGCCTTAGGGCAAAGTATTCTTTTGTTTCTTGTGTTTTTGTTTCTTCATTCATTCTTTATCTCTCCCAAATGTTTCCATATTTTTGATTGTTTGGTTTGTGTATTTAGGTTTTTGTTGCGATATTTTTTCTTGCGTCATTTGTCATCATTCCTTGTTGGGATTGATATGCGTCCCTTCTCTGGTCGTGCGCCCGTTCCGAGAGGATAAACTTTTAGCCGCTGCGACCCTTGGCTGGAACAAGGGGAAAAGTTTACCTTGAGGACTGCGTGAGCAGAGGGCGCTTTGCGCTTCGTGGCTGGGGAAAAAGACGTGGTGTCGAGTGTCGGTCATTCCTGTGTTGGTCTTTGACTGCGTTGCCCTTCACTGCAAGGTGGGGCAAAGTGTCATTTTTCAGAGCAAGCCCCTGTAAGGGTTTGCTTACGCTGAGGACTCTCTTGGAAGAGTCCCCGATGTGTTTTTGCTTCTTTTTACCAAAAAGAAGGGTTTGATTCTGAATTCTTATTGTCTCTGAAAGACGACTGCGGCAAAGGCGGCTAATGCTCCAATAATTGCCACTGAAATTAGTGCAATCCCCACTGGAATTTGTAAAGGGTCGCCCTTGGGTAATAATCCTAAGGTACCTTGAAGGACTACTCCAAGAACTGTTAGAACGAGGGTAACCGCTGCAGCATATATCCGAGCGAGGTCTTGTCCCTTGGGGAATTGGTGCTTCCATATGTCTACTTTAACGTCTTTTGGCGGACTTGTTTCCGTGCAAGCGCTTATGTCAGGCAAATTTAAGGGTTCTCGTTGGTCTTTCCCTATCCAAATGAGATTATCAGCCCAACCTTCTTTTTTTACCCTTGCTCTGACTTTCATGTCTATCGTTTTTCCATTGTATTCTACTCCTACCCAATCGCCGTCTTTGGCTCCTATTCGGGTCAAATCGCTTTTATAGACACCAAGTTCTGGTCTAGTCCAAGGAATCGGTGTTACTGGAATTTTATTCATGCTTGCTCTGCTCCATTAGCGCAAGTCTTTTGCTCTCTTCCAGCTTGTACTTTCTGAGTGAGTCAGGACTGTGGTCCTTGCAAAAGAGTTTGCCTTCTGTTTTCTTGGGTGCACAAATCTTGCAGACTCCTTGACCGCACTGGACACATACTCCGTAAGCCGTTTCATTTTCATGCGTGTAGCACTTCATATTTCTACCCAACCTCCCTTGTCCAGTATATTCATTTGTCTAATTAAATTAACTCACTTCCAGCTTCTTCAAAAAGGCAAGTTTGAATTCTTGGCGTGGACCCGTGGGTCTTGCAGGGGGTCTTGGTTCCCAGCAAAATTTCTCCCCTGTGGCTTGGGTTTATGTTGCCGACGACTTATCCGCATCTTTGCGTTTTTCGCTTTTGATTGTAGTGCTATTAGGAAGCGACTTCCTCAAGCCTTTGAAAAGACCTTTGAAACTAAATATAGAGCTTTTCTGAGTTGCTTGTTGAATCAAGTTTCCTATCTTTTCTAAATCGATGTCATCGACATTTTTTCCCTTAATTCGTATCGTTCTAGTTTCATTGAATTTTTCGACAATTGTTCTTTCAGTTCTGGCGACTTTCGGAAGCCCCATATCTTCAAGGTGATTAGCGTGTGCTTCTAGAACTGCTATATTGTACCATTGTTTTTTTGGCATTGGGAGCTCTATAATAATTTCCTTTTCCAAGGGTCGAATAGTTTGTTCTCCCGTTTTTGCATGCCATATTCCTTGGTCACTTTCAACTTTTCCTATGAGATAAAGAGAATTGAGGTCGCGGTACACCATGGTTTTATGAATGTTGAGTTTGCTTGCAATTTCAACCGCTCTAATGCCTTTTGTGCTACTTCGTAGCACTATACTGTAGATTTTGTCCAATCTCCCCATAGTTTTATGGTCTTTTTGGCTCGACACAGTAGCTACACAACGGAAAATACGGGCTGTAGCTACTTATCCTTTGTGGTTAAAATGGTATCGACGTCGTATCAGCAGAGTTGCTCGGTGGGAGCTTATTGTGGTCATGCGATTTTGACCGCGAAAATTGGGGTCTATCGTTGCCCGTTTGGTGAATGTTTCAAAAGGCTTGAGAATCAAAAGCGCAGGGGTTCTTAGATGGCTGAATTTTCGTCTTTGGAGAAGACTGACTTTTCTAAATCTGAGCTTGATGCTTGGGCTGATTATCAGCGAAGTCTCGATGAGGCTTCTCCTGTATCTGAAATTCGCAATGAATTTTGGAGCTATGGCGAATTTGAGCTTGTAGGTCACAGAAAGCAGACAAACGACGATTGTGGTAAGTTCAAGAAGCTTATGGGTTGTTTGAATGTCGAAGCTCATAATGCGTCCCGTTGGTTCAATCCTGACTTGAAGAAGGATTCCGTTTTCGTTAAGTCCATTTACTACTCGTGCGACAAGCCAACTTGTCCAAAGTGTTTCAAGTTCGGTTGGGCTGTAAGAGAGGCTTCTCGTATGGAAAAGCGTCTCCAAGAGGCTTCCGAGAGTTACGGTTTGGTCGAACACATTGTGGCTTCGGTTCCCGTTGCCTTGTATGGTTTGAGTCTTGAGGCTTTGCGTAAGACCGTTGTTAGAATTCTGGCTAATCGTGGAATTATTGGCGGTTCTATGATATTTCACGGGTTCCGATATGCTAATCGCGCGGAGTCTAAGCGGAAGGGCGTTCTCTTTGGCTGGCGTTGGAGCCCACACTTTCATGTACTTGGTTTTGTCGGTGGCGAGGGCTACGGGCGCTGTAGAACTTGCAAGGGCGCGGATTGCTATGCGTGTAGTGGGTTCGAGGGCGTAACAATGCGTGAGCACAAGAAAGATAACTGGATAGTCAAGGTTTTGGAGAAGCGCAAAACTATAGGCGGAACGTGCTGGTATCAACTCAATCACTGCTCGATTCGTCGAGGTATTAAGAAGTCTCATGCGGCAACTTGGTTTGGGGTTTGCTCTTACCGTAAGTTGAAGTTGATTAATGGAAAGGATGTTGGCATAAAGCACAAGTGCGCCATTTGCGGTGGCGATTTGGTTCGTGTCAGGTATTTAGGCAATTTTTCGGAATTATCGATTTCTCGGCGTGGCGAAACAATGAGCATGTTTGATGTTGATGGCGAACCGCTTTGGGAAATTGTTGTTGAAAGAAAGTTCAATCGTGGGTAGCGGTAGCCATGAATCGTCAATGTAGGCGTAGAATTCAGCGTGAATGGGACAAGATTAAGCTGGGTAAGCCCTGCACCAAGTTTGTTGAGCGTAACCGTGTTTTCTCACTTCCTTATGTTATCTATTTTCAGGCGGTTAAAGTCGGTGACGATGTGATGTGCGTCTATAGTGTGGCGATGTTTGATTTCAATGATGGCTGTGGCTATCTCGAATCCGTCACAGTTTGCCAATTCATTAACAGTCTCTTCAGGGATTTGGGTTTTGTAGAACTTGGGTTTGTTTCCGAGGAAGAATTGGGGGAACATGAAGAAATCGAGTTATAACTCGTTCTTTGGATAACGAATTGATTAATATGATTGTTTCTTTCATGCTTTTCCTCAAAATTCTTTCCCAATTAAGCAGGCACATCGAAAGCAATAATTGTTAGCAATAAATCTCTGTTCTTGTCGTTCTTGTGATGCAGCACGAACCGAAAGCCTGTTTCTGATTTAAACTCCGTTTGGCTCTTGAAATTAGGATGACTCTTTACGATGTTAGGGATTTGTGCAAGCACGGCTGAAAGGTTCTTGTTTCGATTGAAAAGCAAAATAGCAGTTTTGGTGTCACGCCAACTTAGGTAATTAAGTATCTGATTAATCGTTTCCGATAAGGCTTCAGCACCCTTCCAAAACTTGCATTCAGCTATGAAAATGTTTCTTCCTTGATTTCTTATCAGAATATCCGTTTTTCCGTCATAGTTGAAGGTTTCTCCAGTTGCTTGACCTTCATATTGACCGTTCAGTTGAACAAGAAAATGGTTTCTAATATCCTCTTCCTGCATTGATTGAAAAGCCTTTGGGCTTCTTTCCATTACAAGCGTCATGTTGTTGATTACTGTCAGTATGTGGTCATAATCTTCAATGGTGAGTGTCGGCTCAGGTTTGAATGGTTCTGTTGAAGCCACTGGCTTAGGAATAATCTTGCGCTTTATTTCGGGCACGGCGTAAGTGGTCGGTACATCTTCTCTCTGTTTCATTGGAAAGCCTAATTCTGCAACTAATCCTTTGTCTCGGAGCAGTTTCTGACGTCGGTTCTTAATCTGCTCTTCAATTAAATGTAAAAGCTGTTCATTGAAATGTCGTACATCGTTTGATACCCAACCTAATGAACTTTTGATGTCGGCTAATCGTCTGTCAAAGTCTTTCTTAATCTGTTCTGGAGTGATATTAACTCCATCAAATGAGAGTTCAAGAATTTGACCATTTACAATACCTTCGGGGGGGTTAAGACTGTATGTTGATGCTTGATACCTGAACAAGTTGTGGTTGCCTTCAAACGGAATGAAATATGTCACTCTCGTTCCAGTAACGTAAAATGGACGAGACCTATCAAATAACAATCTGTTAGGGTCATTTCTAACATCTATGGACACTTCGGTCTGGTCAACAGTTATCTTGGTTTCAAGAAGCACAATAGATTCGAGCGAATATTTTTCCACAATGTACTTACAGAAATCAGAAGGATTCACGTTCAAAATATAGTTGGCGTCTTGAAGTTGTATTTCCCTTAAAGCCTGATATTTGCGGTCTTCAAGAAAAGTGGAGAGCTTGCCCTCACTAAACAACAGCGACGTTCTCATCGTTCACCGCTAAATAACGTATCGTTTCAGTTAATGTATTTTTCTAACGACTTTTTCTAACGTCATATCCTGACCTTCCAACGATTTGCTATTTTAGCCTGCTATGGTTTTCTTGCGCACCGTTTGGCTTGTGCGGTTTCGTCTGGCGCGTGCGAGGCGGAGCGAAAGCGACGCCGAGAATGACAACTTTTGGCTGAATAAGAGTATGAGACATCGTCTTGTTTTAGAGCTGTTTGCTCTTTTGGGAGTGTGTCAATGTCTAGTATGTTGCTTGCGAAGTAAATTAAGGGCTTCGGCTGTTAGCATATTCAACGCCATAACGAATGCAAAAAGGTCATTGGAGCGCTCATGTAAGTTAATGATGTTCCCTTTCACCTTTATTTTATCCTCATCGATAATTGTATAATCAAGATGAGCAAATTTATTCCTTAGCTGTCTATCATCGTTGCGAACAACAATTCCAAAACCATGCATTTTCAAAAATTCTAATTTAGTGCAAGAATCCAGCACTTCTATGTCGTTAAGTTCAAGGCAGTATTTTCTCGTAAATGTGTTATATAGGTCATGCCCATTCCTCACCAATAACAGACAAATAACGTTGACGTATGAGAGGTAAAGACCTTCGAAAAAAGAGTGAAAAATAGCAGTTTTAAGAAAAGATATGTCGTCTATATGCTTTAATTGTGGAGGTCCAATATTTCGTTGCGCAATGCCTGCAAGCTTTAGAGCCCACGCGATGGTTTTTTCCATAATCTCTGTAATTTCCTTGACACAGCATACAAGGTTGTCTTTTGGAAGAGTCATAAGTTCTTTAAGCAAGAGATTTTTGAATTCAGCAATTTTTTCCTTGCGTTTGTTTGCTTCTGATAAAAAGACCGCTTCCGCGTCAAAGTCTATATTTGAAACCATCACTCTCCCTCACAGCACATCATCAGTAATGGGTTTATTTCAGCCTTTAACTCTTTAGCTCTTGCATTATTGTCTTATGCTATGCTGGCTTTCTAAACCATATTGCTCCGCTTGGGGTAACTTCGACTTTCTCCCAATCTTCTTCTATGCATGTGGCTATTTCTTCGTCTGTTGTTGCTTTTATGCGCGCGCTTTATGGGTTTGCGTTGCATAGAAAAAAGAGGTTAGGTTAAGCTGGTTTTTTGAAGTACCAAACTCCGTTTTCGTGACCTACAAGGATGCAGTCGTCTTTGATGGCTTGTTGGATTTCTTCGTCTGTTGTGCATTTGACTGGTATCCATGTTATGTTTGCGTCTAATGTGATGTATTTTTCTACGCTTCTTAGGTCTTTGTGTCCTAATGCTCGTTTGACTTCTAAGACTTTTCCGCCTGTTAGGTGGTAAACTCTTGTTCCTTTGAATCTGCGGAAGTCGTATAGGCATATCTGTTTGAGTTCGGGCATGTTGTAGTCTTTGGCTAATCGGTTTCGATAGTGTCGATAATCGTCTGCGAAATAGTCACTTGTTGATGCATTGAATAATTTGCTGCTGGAGTTTAGCAGTTTTTTCTCTATATAGATTTTCAGAAGTGTCAGGCTTTTCTGCTTGAGTTTCTGTTCTCTTCCGACTGTGTGTTTTGCTCCTGTGATGCTTACTGTTCCTGTGGTTAGGTCTATGTCCTGTACTTTTAGCCATAGGAGTTCTATTGGTCGTGTTCCGAGGTCTTTCATCATGGAGAGTTTTAGTGCCATTTCTAAGCGGAAGTGGTTTATCATAAAGTCTAAGAGTTGTTCTTTTGGTGCTCTGCGTTTTTTGTCGTATCGTTTGTAGAAGGGTTGACTCCAGCTTAGATTGAGGGATTTAATGACTATGGCGTAAGATTCGATTAAGTTTTCTTTTCGGGCGTTGCTGCATTGTTTGTTTGCTACGAAAGTTTTGACTTGTTCGGGGATGCTTATGTTGCAGTTTCGTTCTAAGTGTCTTAAGCTCTTTGGCTACTCTTTTAATGGTTGTTGGTTCGTAAGCGTTGTTCTTCATCCATAGCATTACGTTGATTATGCTTACTTTTCCTATGTCTTTGGGTTCTTGGGCTGATTGTTGGATTTGCTCCAGCAGTTGTTTTACGAGATGTTCATTTACCACCTTTCTCACCTCGCATAACGTTTAAGAGTCTGGGACGGTGTTTTTTCAGTCGGGGATGATGTTGCCGTCCCAGTCTGACAGGGAAAGATGAAGAAATCATGACGGACAGACCCCTAAAAAAACCATGCTGGTTAAACGTAATAGTTGCTTTTTCTCTTTCGACGAAAAGTGTTAGGTGTATGCTGCCAGTTTCGAACAAAGCTGATTTTAGACGTTAGAGAAGCATACGTTGCTTAGGCTTTAGTGCGTGCAATCGATCATTTTGCTGCATACGAAGCAGCTTTCGGGGATTGGCGAGTTTTTCTGGCGCTTCTTCAAGTACCCCAAGTAATATGGGCAAGCTGGCGCGTCTCCAGGTTTAACCGTTTCGTTTTCCTGCTGAACCTCCACGACCTCCACCTCTTCTTCCTCCCCGTCGGCTTCGTCAACCTCGATTTTTTCTTGGCGTTCAACTTCTCCGACTTTCGTGAGGCAACGGGGACACGCGTAATACTCTTCTGCTTGGTCGCCCGAGATTAATTCTGCGAGGAGGGGATGTTCGAATTCTTCGCCGCAAACGTCGCATACTGCTTTGTCTTGTGCTTCGACGACTATTTGGTCTTCCTCGTTAAGTTCTGACGTGTTCTGGTTTCTTTCCAATCTTTAACCTTCTGTCTCGGATCTGACTTATCTCAAATATTATTATTTAATAAACCTTTTCAGGGACCCGTACAACACAAAAACGCCAAGAAAGTGGGCCGGACCGGATTTGAACCGGTGATCTTCGCCGCGTGAGGGCGACGTCCTACCAAGCTGGACGACCGGCCCAACGTAGAGTCTGGATTCAAAATACATAGCTCGCCTTCATAAAACCTTTCCCCAAAAAGAACAATGCACTTGTGAGGTTGCAAAATGCGTCTCTTCAAAAAAACCGAAGAATATCAGGAGCCCCATAAACACGAGCGGTTTCTAATATTCCTGTGCTTCCTAACAACAGCGTTGATAGGTTACGTTCTCACGAACCACGTTTCGTTGCTGGGCGTCTAAACGCGCCTAAACGTCACGCACTTCAACGCAGCTAAACTTTTTCACCCATGGCGCAGCCAACGCTTCTTCCCTGAACCAACGAAGTATCTCCTCAGCGACTTCGCCGTTTGAGATTTCGTTGCATTCTTCGAGCAGTTCAGCGATTATTAGAGCTTTTTTTGCCATTCGGTTTCAGTCCCTCTCGTTCACATACAAAGCAGTTCTTTCCATTTAAAAGCGCTATTCTTGTTCCTGAGATAGCAGGTATTCAGAATCCGAAGCCGAAGCCAAACCGATCGTAAACGTTAAACGCATTAATTCATTGTTGATGCGTACTCCCAGCGCACAAACGCCGAAGTAGCTCAGGCGTTCTGCTGTTCATGATTTAGCTTTTTAGGACTCGCGTTAATCGTTACGATTTTCTGCTGAAAAAAAGACAAGACTTCAAATAGAAAACGCGCATAGCTAAGAATTGTGCCAACTACCAACTATATCCAAATAAGTCATGAGCTTTGCGAATTCGTAGGAGCAATTATTGGAAATGGAAATTTGTGGTCTGATGGTTCGAGATACAGAGTTGAGTTGACAGGCGACCCTGCCCTCGATAAAGAGTACTTTAGCTACCTAACAGCGGTTTCCTGTCTGCTGTTCAAAAAAAAGCCGTATTTAACGCTGGTGCATCAAAGAGGCCTAAGATGGCGACTTCAATCCAAACATGCATATTCTTTGCTCTTGGAACTTGGGGTGCCCGCAGGCGCAAGAAAACCCCACAGTGTAACAATACCTGACCGTATTATTCATGAAAACTGGGATTTATCCAAATGGACCATTCGCGGAATTATGGATACTGATGGCACGTTGTTTTTCAGCAAGAAAACCTACGACCAGCCAATTTATCCAACAATCGAACTCAGAACATGCAGCACTAGATTAGCGAAACAAGTGGAAACACTTCTGCTTCAAAATGGATTCAGGGCGCGGCTACGAGGAGACGAGAAGGAAGGCTATCATGTAGCTCTGTACGGCATTGAAATGCTGCGAAAATGGATCAAGGAGATAGGATTCTCAAACCCCAAACACGCGAACAAAATCCAATTCAGAAAACTTTAAAGCACATAGCTTCATTCTTGGATGTGGTCGCTCTCAGGCATACGTGCCGAGGTAGCTCAGCCTGGGAGAGCGCTCGACTCAGTTACCTTGCGTGGCTGAGGGCGAAGCTGAAGACCGAGTCGTCGCAGGTTCAAACCCTGCCCTCGGCACATTAGAGCCTAATTTGAAGTTATTTTTGATTTTAAGGCATAAACTGCGTTAATTGGCTTGGTTTTAGCTCTTTTTCGCTATTAAGAAGCTACAAATGTTGCTAAGATTCTGCCGTATTTTTCTTATTTCACTTCTCGGTTTTGAGCCGTCGGGTTATAGATTTGGATTTTATTAGTATGGCAATGGAAAATGCTTGTCAAGAAAATTAGACCAAGAATCGGGGTTTTCTGGCAGGTTTAGTCAAGAAACCTTGACAAGAACGCTTTTAACTCTCAAAAACTTGCATTTAATGCGATGCTGAC
>DATEAU010000131.1:0-17085 GCA_035288165.1 Bathyarchaeia archaeon | reverse complement strand
AAGAAGCCATTATGTACCTCCTCTTCGGCGGCGTGTCGAAATCTCTTCCCGACATCACCATCAGAGGCGAAATGAACGCACTCCTCATCGGCGACCCAGGCACAGCCAAATCACAACTTCTCCAATATGTTTCCAGAATCGCCCCACGAGGACTATACACGTCAGGCAGAGGAACAACCGCAGCAGGCTTAACCGCAGCAGTCATTAGAGAAAAAGGCGGCAGCATGAGTCTCGAAGCAGGCGCGCTTGTGCTAGCGGACAAAGGCATCTGCTGCATCGACGAAATGGACAAAATGCGCCCCGAAGACCGCGTCGCCATCCACGAAGCCATGGAACAACACACCGTCTCAGTCGCCAAAGGAGGCATCGTGGCTACGTTAAACGCTCGAACTACTATACTCGCAGCCGCCAACCCAGCCTTAGGCAGATACGAGCCGCACCGAACCGTAGCTGAAAACATATCCCTACCAGTCACCATCCTCTCCAGATTCGACCTGATCTTCGTCCTCAGAGACATACCCAACAAAGAAGCCGACGGAAAAATGAGCGACCACATCTTGGAAATCCACAGAAAAGGGATAAGCCCAGTTGAAGCACCTGTAGCGGCTGAACTTATGCGGAAATACATCAGCTACGCTAGAGGAGTCAAACCCGTCTTAAGCAAAGACGCACTAAAACGACTTGGCGACTTCTACCTCGCCATGCGTGCAGCAAGCGAAACTGAAGGCTCACCCGTAGCCATAACCGCACGGCAGCTTGAATCGCTCGTTCGCATAGCTGAAGCCCGAGCCCGTGTGGCTTTAAAGAAAGAGGTCTCGGCGGAAGACGCGGAAGCCGCAATCGCCATCATGAAGAGGTCTTTGGAAGAAGTCGGCATCGACGTTTCCTCGTACAAGATGGACATCGACCTCATAATGACAGGCAAGCCCAAGAGCGTTAGAGACAAGATGCAGGTCGTGCTTTCAGTGTTGATGAAGATGGAGAAAGAAACAGGCGTAGTCGAGAAACAAGCGCTCGTGACTGAATTAGAGACGAAGCATAACATTCCAAGAACAGACATTGAACGCATGATAGGGCAGTTGCTTCGTGAAGGCACCATATACGAGCCAAGAGAAGACTGCCTCAAGAAAACGTAAGGAGACCACAGGCAAATGCAGCCAGTCATGGTAGTTGTCGGCACCAGACCAGAAATCATAAAAATGGCACCCATCATCAGGGCATTACAAAAAAACAAGATTGCATCAACGTTCGTCCACTGCGGTCAACACTACGACTATAACATGTCGCAGCAGTTCATCGAAGACCTGGAACTTCCGCCACCAGATTATTCGTTCAAAGTCAGAGTGGCTTCGCCCGCAGAACAAACCGCAAGAATAATAACGCACATGGATAGGCTGCTGAAAAAAACAATGCCTTGCATAGTGCTTGTTGAAGGAGACACGAACACGGTGCTGGCAGCCGCCATTGCAGCAAACAAACGTGGGATACCTGTTGGGCATGTTGAGGCTGGGTTGAGGAGTTTTGATTTGCGGATGCCTGAAGAACACAACAGGCGCTTAACGGATCATGTATCATCTTATTTGTTCGCGCCGACATTGGTGTCGGAAACCAACCTAAAAAAGGAGAACGTTTGGGGAAAAATCTACGTGACTGGAAACACGGTCATCGATGCGGTGATTCAGCACTTGCCTATCGCAGAACGCAAATCAAACATACTCGAAAAGATACGCTTCCGCAAGTTTGCTCTAGCGACGGCTCACCGGGCAGAAAACGTGGACAACCTAAATGTGCTGAAGAATTTCATGGACGTTTTCACAGAATCACCTGTGCCCGTCATCTATTCGATTCATCCACGCACAAAGAAGAGGCTACGCCAGCACGGGCTATATGCTAAAATCATGAAGAACATGAACATTCAGGTTTTTCCGCCTCTCGGATACTTGGATTTCTTGGTGCTCATGAAAAAATGCGAATTCATAATAACCGATTCTGGGGGAATCCAAGAAGAAGCCACAGCTCCCAACATCAGAAAACGCGTATTAGTGACGCGATTGTCAACTGAAAGACCCGAAGCGGTCGAGGCGGGATTCGCCGAAATCGTCGGAACTGAGAAGGATAAGGTTTTGGATGCAGTTAAGAAAGCCGTTTCACAACGAACAAAATTGCCTAGTGAATCTCCTTTCGGGGATGGAACGGCTGCGAAAAAAATTGTGAAGATAATTCAGAAGGAGTTTTAAGGCTTCTGACATTGAAAATGCAGTTTTTATGAGCCGTTAATATTAATTTACGCAAATTCTATATATTAACCTGTTAATTAAGTAATATGAGCGAAGGAGCTTTTGCTGGCGAGAAGGTTCCTGTAAAAAGACGTTTTGTTCCGTCGTTAGCGCTTGCCTTTTTTGGGACCGGCATGTTGGATGTTGTTGCGAGTTTGTTTCTGGTAGACATAGCATTGGCGTTTTTCGGCTCCTCCGATAAGGCTGCCATTGGCACCGCGAGCCAAATTGTTGCGTTTTCGAGTGCGGCGGCAGTCACCTTCGGGTTGTTGAACGGTTTCTTGAGTATTCGATTCAAGCATAAATCGCTGCTCCTCTTCGGCGCATTATGCATCGTTGTCGGCGCAGTGGGCAGCTTTTTTGCTCCAAGTTTCTTTTTCTTGCAAATCTTCTATCCACTCGACGGAATTGGAACAATTGTTGTTGGTGCAATGGCTTTTGCGTTGATAGGTGGAATTTTGCCTTTGGAGAAGAGACCTAGGGCGATAAGCTGGGTGGTCGCAGGTGCAATTCTCTCTTCGGCTATTGGGTTTCCAGTGGCTGGATTCATCGCAGGCATCGCAGGGTGGCGTTCTTTCCTTCTTTGGTATGTGTTGCCCATTTCAGTTGTAGCTTTAGCTTTGGCATTTTTCAGCATTCCGTTAGTGCCAGCTAAGCAGCAAGCGGAAGTTGGCAGGGGAGCTTATTTGAGCAGCTTTAAGCAGGTGTTGTTGAACAAGTCTGCGGTTGCTTGTTTGGTGGGTAACATGTTTCTGAGTGCTGCAGGTGTCTGGTCGTTTTTTGCGGCTACGTTTTGGAGACTGCAATTCCTTTTGTCGGTTCAGTCTGTGGCTGTTCTAACTTTGGGTGTGGTTTTGGTCTATGCTTTAGGCAGCCTGATTGGCGGGAGACTCGTGAACAGAGTCGGGCGAAAACGCCTAGTGGTATCTACATGGCTTCTACGAGGCGTGCTTATTGCCGCGATTGTTTTTATGCCTGAATTCTGGACTGCGCTGGCTATGTCTTTCTTGGCGACGTTGGTCGGCGGTTTTGCGGTCGCCGCAGGTCCGAGTTTGAGTATTGAACAAGCGCCAAAGTCTCGTGGAACCATGATGTCAGTCAGTGGTGTGTTTGGGTCGTTGGGTGCTACGCTCGGAGTATCTGCTGGCGGGTTAGCTCTTAGTCAGTTTGGCTATCAACTCCTGGGCTTGACTTTTGGAATTTTCGGAGTTGCCGCGGCTTCTATAATATATTTCTTAGCGAAGGACCCATGCAGATAGACAGCAGCAGCCACGCTTAGTGTCCATTCTTTTGCAGTGGTGTCATGGTTAAAACAAGGTCTCTGACAAAACAGCCGTCTGTTCCGGGACCCGAGTATTTTGATGCTGGATGCATAAAAGTCACAAACGCGTCAAACCAGTTTTGTTCATTCTCGCACTTAACACTTTGAGCGCCGATGTAAGTGAATGCTTCAGTTTTCACGTTTCCATGACCTTCGAACATAACGCATCCAGGAGGAAGAACGTATTTTGGAGGAAGAAGCGGTATTGGCACTGTCCAGCCTGCAAAGAGAGTATTGCCGAATACCCGCACCTGAAGCTTGTCCTTCTTCACCAATTGGTAGTTTTGCTCAAAAGGTGTGCCTGCATAGAACGCTTTTCTAAAAGCCACACCTCGGGGGTTGTCTCCCAAGCCACCTGCTGCCACGAAAGCACGGTCTTTAGGCGTCTCCAACCACAGATGAACTTCTAATACGTCTGCTTCTCCAAAAGAAGATTGCTTTTCTATATGATTAATTATAAACAACATATCAGGTAAATTGAAATAATCAGGAGGATGAATGACACCCAAGGCAGCGCTAGCGTACATTACGTTGAGGTCCTTGGAAGGATCTTTCACTGGATATTTCTTGGCGTTGGTTATTTTGTTCAAAATGTCTTTTTCTGTCATTATTCCTGGAGGTTTCACGTCGACAATGGGGAAATTGGTCGCTTTCGTAAACTGGTTATCTCTAGGAAGAGGAAAAATAGGGAGCCCGTAAGGTCCAGTTATGGATTCAAGTGTGTTTGCTGAGGGAACTTGGGCGTTTTTCCAGATGTCGTTTAGAGTGTGCCTCATTTTTTCGACGTATGCGAGATCGTCTGTGTAAAAATGCGGGGCTAAAGCCAGGTCTAGTTGATTTGCGGAAGAAACTTTGAACTGGAAGAGATTTTGCCTGTCGACAATCGTTACTCCGACGTAGTTTACGGGAACATGTCTGACCTCGCTGTATTTTGAAAGCTGCTCAGCAGCTTCCAGATTCTCTCTTACCACGGGCGCCATAATCTTGACTGGAACGCCTTTTTCATTTATTTTCTCAAACAGATTTTTGTTTTTCCACAGTTCCAAAAGTCCTTGCGTGGAAGTCAGGATGACTATTTCTTCTTTTGCCGCTTGCACCCTCTCAGTGTATTCATTCTCGGCTTTTCTTGAGTCAGCCATAGTATACGTCTTCGGCGCAAGTTTACCGCCTTCGATTTCTGTGAGCTTTTTCTGGATGTCTGTTGAGTTGCGCCACAACTCTTCGAAAATTGCCGTGAAGCCGTTTATAAGGGTCTTACAATTCGTCCAAAGACACGAGTCATCTTCCTCTAGTTTAGATGTTTCTGTCGCGGGTTTGATGAAGAGCAAGATTTCGTCTTCATCTTTTACTATCAGTCGAGGAAAAGATCTCAAGCCCAAGTAAGGATTTCTGCCTTGGAAGATGATCTTAGCCTTTGACATTTCTCCGATGAGGTTCTTCATGGCGCTTATGTTTTGTTCGTTTAATTCCGTTAGGAACCTAAATTGAATATTGAATTTTGAAAGGTGATCATAAGCGGAATCAAAAAGACCGAATTGATCCGCTTGAACCAATCCTGGAATAGTCGTCATTGTCAATAATTGTTTTTTGCTTTCTTGCGTCATTTGCTGGATTTTTGAGTAAATGCTGGTTCTGCCTTCGAGAACCATAAACCTTGCGGACGCTTCGTCTGTTGCGCCAATTACGATGGACTGCCAGTCAGATAGAATGTCAGCTTTGCTTTGCTGTATTCGCTGGGCTTCGTCCATCTTCGCTTTCACGAATAAATCTAATACGCTTTCGAATGGTACAGCACTGAATCTTGCGGGATGTTCAAGCGTGACGCTCACGATGCCTTTACTCTGCAGGTTTTTCAAGCAAGGATAGAGTTGCTGCTTGTTCATTTTCAGCGCTTTGGCTACGTCTCTTCCTCGCTGCAACCCCTTCTTGGAGAGGAAAACGTAGACTTGAGCATCTGCCTCCGAGAATCCAAGCCCTGTTAAGGTTTTAAACACTCGTTCTTGGCTCAACTCAGCCTTTCCCCTGAGTGGTCAGTCGTTTTCCAGACTGACTACAGTATATGAAATACAGGGTAAATAGCTTTTGTCACTAGCAAAAAAGAAAGGAGAAAAAAGAAAATGAGAAAGAAAATAATTCTCGGAACTATTCTGACACTGTCACTGCTGGTCGTTACCATCATTGCCACGGTCGCAACAACCTTAGCCGCATCCACCCCCACAAGCACTCTAACGAACTACGGCACAGGGAGCATGGCATATCTCAACCTGCCACCGCCAACAAACCCATGGCCCCCAGCATCCCCCGCAACACCAAGTCGTCCAAACGATATTCAACTTAGACCCTACGACCTTAACAAATTTTCTAACTTCGGAGCTCACGACGCCATGCTTGTCTCTCTTTGGATTCCTCAACTAAACAGCTACAATATGGTTGCTTTCATAACCGATTCAACAAACATCGAAACTTATAGAGAAATATGGAATAAAACTCTCGCATGGTACAAGACAGGAAACTCAGATGCTGACATACTGAACGTGATCCAAGTAGCCGATAAAGACCTTGAAATTTGGACAGAACCACCATCATCGTCACAATCCAGAAACGGACGTTGGAGTTGGGACGAATATGGACGGTACACTTGGAACACTGCGGGTGGGGATGTTTTCATCGCCAAGCTGACCAAAGCAGTCGCCATAAAGCTTCCGTTCAACCTTTGGCCACAGCCGCAACAGGCATATGGCAATTTGACCTTTAGTCTTCCGCCGCTGACTTTGACGTTCCGCGAAATCGGAGCAGATGGCTATCGCGATGAAGCCTCCAATTTCCCTCTGCCATCTGGATGGAAATATCAGCCGATAGCAGGAATGCGAACGCCTGCATGGGTGGAAGAAAGGGTTCCCTCATGGCTTGGCGCGGTTTCTCCGCTTGAAGTCGTAGGACACATAGACTTCCAATACAGTCAAACATTCACTCCACCTGCAACTTAAACAAATGTTTGCGCTTCCGATACTTCCCCTTTTTTATTTTGAAGCAGATGATCATTTCACTTTACAGCTTAGAAAAGGATTGAAGGTTGATTAAGTTTGGAACGAATGCTCAATACGCTGGTAAGCTTAGGTCTCACGCGGATAGAGGCTGAAATCTACGTTTTCTTAACAAAAAATGGCCCTCAAAAAGAAGCTGACCTAGTCAACACGCTGAACGTCAACGACCAGCAATTGCATCACAACCTATCGAACTTGCAAGAAAAAGGCTTCGTAAACTCCACACCCAAACAAGACAACATTTTCTTCGCAGTTCCCTTCAAAAAAGTCCTAGAAAACCTGATCGAAGCCAAACTTGAAGAAACAGAACGGATAAAAAAAGAAAAAACAGAACTCCTTTCAACCTAAACGAGCACATAAACACAGAAAACTATCATGTTCTTGCTTTAAATAAGGGGACTATAGTTTCCCGCGAACTAGAGGACAGAAAATTCTCTCAAGATATGTATGTGGTTTTTCTATCTTCTTCCTTTCGCGTTTCCTCAGCCTGCAAAGCTCGTTTCTCTTCAATCTTCTGCAGCCGCGATACCATCTTCTCCGCTTTAACGATGTCTTCGTCCAAGCCAGCCAAATCCAAATCAAAATTGAACATAGCCTTCAAAACTTCAAGAACGCTTCTGGCAGCCATAGGATCAGGCAAGTAACCCCGAGTTTCTCCGAGAAGGCAAAGCGCATCAATCTTCTTGAAACGCGCCAAGCCAAGAATCAAGCCTGCTGTGCCAACAATTGGGCTTCCTGAATCGCTCAGGATAGCGCCTCCTTTTGTGGCTTTGGTTAAGATGTCTGGTGAGGTGGCAGCCACGAAAACCTTAGGTTTATCATCTGTCTCTACTCTGTACCCTCCGATTGTCACGATTGTTTTCACTTGGTGTTTTTGGGAAAAGTCAAGCATACGATCAGCAATTTCGTATTGTCCCTCAATCGTTTGCGATTGACTGTCGCCCGTGAACAAGAGGAGATCATTCTTTCCATCTTTGTTTTTCCAGAAGTAGAATGATCCTCTTAGGAGACGAACATTCCCCTTCTTGCTCACCAAAACAAAGTAGGGAAAATGTGGCGAATAGAGATACGCAAACTTTTTCGCTTTCAACTGTTTTATGAGGTAGCGTATGGCGATTTTGCCGACAAGGCCCAAACCTGGAAGCCCCTCGATTAGAATGGGATTTTTGGGTTCGACGTTAGCGAATTCTTTTATGTAAGTTTCCTTCATTCCGTCATCTGCTCCTTTTTAATGGCTACTCTGTACTTGAGGTATTTATCATCTGGAGAAAACTTCGCTGGATGAGGAATACGAACGCTTCCGCCACAATAAGGGCAAATGTCCTTTTGCAGAGTGTATTTTCCGCATTTGACGCATTTCCTTAGAAGCCAAACCATTATTTCTCCCTTCGGAAAGAACCCGTTCCACCAGCCTTGGTGATGTTAGTTACTACTGCTTGGCTTACTTTTTGCAGTACGTCTTCTGCCCGTTTGTAGTTTTCCGCTAGGACTTCTACCATATATTTGGGTGCAGCGATCACATAGAATCTGACGTCTGCGTCTTTTGTTTTTTCGGCTTTCTTGGCGTTGAGGAAAGCGTCTTTGACCAGTTTGACTCCGTTGGGTTTCAGGCAGCGAATTTCAAGCGTACCTTTAACTTTCACTAGCTTAACGTGAATCCGTTCGGCGGCAACTTCGGCGAATGCTTTTGCTATGTCTTCGGGTACGCCAATTTTTGTTAGGGGCTCAGTTCCTTCTTTGGCAGCTTTTTCGAAACCGTCGTACAAGCCGTATTCTGCTTCCACGAGAGTTCCTGCTTTTGCGTAAATCTCTTGAATGGGTAACCCGGTTTTCTCTGCGACTCCTTTTAGTAAGGCTTCGGCTTTTCTGACTTTCTTAAACAGCATAACTTTTTCGATTCGTTCTCTCTTAGTTACACGTCTGAGAGATAGGTCTATGTGGCCCTTTTCCGAGTCGACGCGCAGGATTTTCAGAACCATTTTTTGTCCTTCGCGGACGAAGTCGCGGATGTTTCGTATCCAAGAAGAGGAGATTTCAGAAACGTGGAGCAAGCCGCGTTTTTCGAACTCGTCAAGTTTCGCGTAGGCGCCGTAGTCAGTGACGGTTTCTATCGTAGCGATTACGAGGTCTCCAGGTTCGGGCCATTCAGGCTTACTCTCAGCCATCGCCTACATTCTTCCTATTCGAGGACACCTATTACTTCGCCTTTAATTTTTGCTTTGCCACCTGATGGTTCTGCGAGTAGTTCGCCGCACACGTTGCAGGTTATTTTGTTTACTGGGCTGCCGAAGATAAGTTGTTCGTTGCCGCATTTTTGACATCTTACTCGTAGGAAGCTGCTTTTTGGTTTGGGGATTAGTTTGTTCCATTCGGTCATGTTTTTTTCTCCTTTTTTTAGCCTATTACTAGTTTTCTAAGTCGGATGCCCATGCGGTGTCGCATGTAGCCGCAGACTTTGCATTTAAAGCGCAGGGTTTGTTTTTTGGTGGTTTTGGAGAATTCTCTTTGAAGCGGATATTTCTGTCCGCCGTAACCTTTCTTTTCTCGTTCGTGATGGCGTTCACCTTTGGCTAGGGCTCTTCGTTTTCCTGCCTTGTATAAGGTGACTGTGTGAGCTTGATGAGTTTTGCAGTGTGGACAGTAAGTCCTGATTTCTTTGGGAACGTTCATGGGTATCGTTACCAGCTTTCCAGTAAAAGAAACACACGCATTCTTATACCTTTTCTGCTTTGTTTGTTGAAAACTAAAGTGCTAAAGCAAGCTATAGCCTCTTATTTAAAGCACGTACATTGCGCCGAATTTTGGCTAAGGTTGCATGAAGAGAGAAGAGTTAAGGGTTTGCTGAGGCTCTGGATGCGCAATTAAAGGAGAAAAGAGAATGACAATCCCGACGGCAGCTACTCCATCGTGACTTCCAAACCAAAGCCCACTCAGCCCCTCCCTCTTCCATAGTTTCTCAACTTCATTAGTAACGGTCCACAAAAAAGGGGGATTGTTTGTGTTTAGTTTATGGCTTTTTATGGTCGTTTTTTGAGCAGGATCGCGAGTATAGCGCCGACTATGGCGATTGCGATTACGATGACGGCTACGCCTGCCAACACGTAGGTGTCAGTCATGTTTGATTGTGCCTGGGGTTCTTGTGTTGCTGGTGGTGCCGTATCAGCTGCGAATGCTGTTTCTGCTTGTGATGGCCAGTAGGATTCGGAGCCGGCGAACGAAGCGTAGAGGTTGTACTTTCCTGGAACGTCAGGAGTCCACTGGAAGCTGTAGAAGCCTGTCGCGTCGCTTGTGGTCTTGCCGATTTCTCTGCGGTTACCGTTAGAGTCAACCACGGTCAACGTGACCTCAACCCCTTTGACGTCTGTTGGGGCGGCTTGCTGCATGTACACGTATTCCATCCATGGAGTCTGGCTTTCGTCAGAGACTGCTGGAACGCCGTTTGGAAAACGCTTCGCCTGCTCAAGTTGCTCCGTGCCAGGTGAGATGTCAGTTACTGTTCCGCCTATCACTATGCTTTGTCCTAAGGTAACTCCCGCGTTTGGTGCTGTAACTGTTGTCGCGGTTGGTCCCTTGCCGAAAGCGTACCATTTATTGTCGTAGTTGTTGTGTGAGAACATCATGCCGTCTGAAAGGTATGGATGATCAAAGTATCCGAGTATGTCCCAGGCTAACGTGCCTGGCTTGTCGCGTACGTCAAGAACGACTATGCGTAGGTCTTGGTGTAGGGGTTCAACGCCGCTGCCGTGCTCGTTAGGAAGCGCGATAGCTTTGCCGTCAGCCACTAATAAGCCATCGTAGAAAGTCTGATGACCGTAGGGGGTTAAGTATCCTGTAGTGCCAGCGAACCACCTCCACTCTTCTTTTCCTGTCGTCAGATTGTATCCGCGCGCGATGCCGTCGAAGCCTGCCGTGATTAAGTAGTCGTAAGCTTGCATTATACTTTCTGCCTGCGCGTAGTATGCCCATGGATCCGTGCGGGGCTCAGTTATCCATTTTAGCTTTCCTGATTTGATGTCCCAGGATAGCCACTGCATTTCGTAATGATCGTATGCGTAAAGATTGCCGCTGAATCCCCATACGAGTCCGAATGAACCGATGCCCTGGAATGTATTTGGTCTGCCCTCAACAGGTAAGACTTCTGATTGCCATAGCATGTCTCCAGTATCCATAGAATAGGCTGCAAAATTATAACCTATCTTGCTGTTTATATTGGTGTCCCCACTGGTAGTGCGGTTTCGTACCGCAAGTATTTCGGATCCTGCGCCGAAGAAGGCTCCTTGGCTTAGACCGTTGCCGCCGAACTGATAGCCTGAAACGTTCACCGCTGGCTTATACCATTCAACTCCAAATCTCCCGTCAACCGTTCCAAATGTAAAGTTAGTGTATGGTCTCCAACTGTAGTCTTGACTTGTTGTACCAGTTCCGATGGGCTGCGGAGCCTTCAAGGCCTTACTTGAGTTCCACTTTGTCACCTGCCAACTTCCTTGGCCCGGACCATAGAAGCTGTTGTTGTAGGATAAGCCGTAGATTATGATTTCGCCTTTTGGACCGAATGTTGTTGTTCCACTAGTTACGTTCGCTATGGTCACTACCTTGTTTCCTGTCCACGCATCATACAACGTTCGGGTGGTACCAGAGCTACTCCATAAGTATGCGTGTGTTCCAGCTTGGTTGGGACCCGCGAAGTTGAGGACCTGACCATAGGATATCGTAACGTTTTCCATGAAGAACAACGTTTTTCCAGTGCGCTTGTCGATGACTTCGGTGCCGAGCTTACCAGTTGGACCACCTGAGACGCCGCGTGGTTCTCCTCCTGCTATGGTAGTCCTGTATATTCTGTCGCCAATAATTATTAACGGCTGGTCGTACATCTGGTATGACAGCCCTGAATAGTAAGGTACGTTGTTGTAGATTCCGCCGGCAAGTCCTCCTTCAGCTTGTTGATTACTCCACAGAATATGCGCGCTTTTTGGCACTGTACCTTCTGGAACAAAAACGCCGTTTTGGTCAAAGAATCGGCTCGTCATGTTCCAACCGGGCATCAGCCAGTTGCTGGAAACTTCGGACCACCAGTAGTTCTGTCCATGTATTGGGCGCGTCCAGTATTCGTTGGGAAGCGGAACTTTAAAGGTGTCAAGCACCGGTTCCTGCTGAACAGTAAGCACGTATGTAGCGCTGGTAGGTAAAGCTGTGTAGTTGTATCGAGGATCGGCTGGTCTATTTTGAACGTCAATCCAGTTCCTAGTACCGTTGGGAAAGGGAGTATAGATAACGTCTCCAGCATAGTCAAACTTCAAAGTGTAGTTGCCAAGCTGGTCGGGGGTATATATGAAGTATGCTCCTCCCTCATAATCGATATCTCGCCCGATACTATTGGTGGCGAATTTAGTGCTCGGATCAGTGCTTCCCGTTTGCCTGAATTCAGTGGTTCCGTCTGGTTTAGTGATTGTTACCTTATACCCCGTGCGGAACTGACCTATGCCTGTTGTTGCAGATGGCGTTGGATCTGCAACCCAGGCGATAACCAACACTCCTTCCCATGGTCCTTTCTGGCCTAGACCCACAGGGTTAGGGGCGGCAGTAATGAAGGCATAGCTTTTCCTATCCTCAGCTTGCACTGTAAAGTTTAATGTGCTTGTTGCAAGAATACCAAAAGTCAATATCACAGTTAATGCGATGGTTGAGATTTTGCTGATTTGCGTATTCTTCGTTTGGTTTTTATACATTTTGTTCTTCTCCCACATTTCTCTTATTTTCTTTTCATTTTTATCTGAAATATCAGATAAATACTTTATCAGCCAAACCCCTATTTATATTTTTGTAGAAAACGGACAATCTAAAGTAATCCTGGCAAGAAGTTGTTTTCGGAGTTTTCTATTCGCCTGAGTTTTCAAATATGCAGTGTCGTAGCCACAAGAGTTGCTTATAGAAACCGGCCTCGACAATTCGCAAGTATTTGTCGAAAATCAGGAACACGCGATCAAAGGAAAGTGAGGTCGAAACTTGAATTTGTTCTAAAATGCTGTAGAGCCTCAGCTTTTTCTCTTCCCATTTTTTATTCAATTAATACTGGTTTGGCAAAAAATGGGGGAGTGATTTTTGCATCTTTCCGCAACATTCTATAACCGCTTTCTCAGCGCGAGAATGATTATAGCTCCGACTATTGCAATGGCGATAATTATGGCGATTGCTGCGTAAGTAACGTAGGTGCCGGTCATGTCTGGCGGCGCGGGCTCAGGCTCAGGCGATGCTGGAGGCGCAGAAACGACTCCGAACGCGGTTTCAGCATGCGAAGGCCAGTACGATTCACTGCCGACGAAAGAAGCGTAGACAGTATATTTCCCCGCGATGTCAGGTTGCCACATGGAGCTAAAGAACCCGTCAGAGTCGGTTGTTGTTTTGCCAATTTCCCTGAAGTTGCCGTTCGAGTCAAGCACGCTTAAAATGACTTCGACGCCAGTAGCATTTGTTGGGCGAGGTTTCTGCATATACACATACTCCATCCAAGCTTTCATGCTCTCGTCAGAGACAGCAGGAACACCATTAGGAAAACGAGCAGCCTGCTCTTTCTGCTTCGAGCCTGCAGAAATATCGGTCACCGTGCCTTGTATTAATATGCTGTTTCCTTGTGTGATCACATCGTTTTTGATTGAGACCGTTGTTGCGCTTGGTCCTTTGCCAACGGTGTATATTTGCATGTCATACGTGTTGATGTATGTATAGTATCCGTCTGCGATGGCTCCGTTTCCACCCATGAAGCTTTCTCCTTCGCCCCATCCTGACAGAGTCCACATTTCTTTTCCAGTCGTAGCGTTGAGGGCGCGTATTAATGCACCTTTATACTGTGGTGTGTTCGGAGAGTGTTCATTGGTGAACAAGTAGACTTTGCCATCAGCTATAGCACCTATGAAGATGGGCATGTTACCCCACGGGGTACCAAGAGCAGTAAACGTACTATTACCAGGTCCACCGTTGCCGTAGGTCCATTGCGGTTTTCCCGTCTTTAGATCAACGGCGTAGAGTACTCCGCCATACCCGCTAAGGTAAAGGTTGCCGTAAGCAATGACGCTCGATCCAACGCGACTAGGATTAGTTGCAGGTGCTCCAGCGAAAAAGGCGAAAGGCTCTTGCATCGTCACCGGACCCCACAGCGGTTCACCGTTATCGAGGTTGTAACCATAATAGCTCAGGAGCTCTCTATGGTACACAACGAAGACACGTGTATCAGTATCTGCCGGTCTCATCTGTATAGAAACGCCTTTTGGCGCGGTATAGGTTTTCATCCACAGCTGTTGTCCTCGCGTTTCGGGTTTCAGACTTATCGCCCACATCGTGTATTCGGTGACTTGATTATCCCAGTAAGGTAAAGTGCCGTTATAGCCAAGCAAGACATCATCTATGGCAGACGCAACCACGACAAATGATGACATGCCTCTACGCCAGCTGTTTATTGAAACATTCCAATCATAACGGTTTGGCGTGCTTGCATTTACCTCCGATGGAATACTGGGGGTGAGAGCATCTAGGTTCCATAGCTTAGACGAGTTCCACTGAAGCAAACGCCAATCAGGATTTGCAGTGCTGCCCGCATTCTGTATGACAAATCTGAGAATTTCTCCTTTGGGACCAAGAGCTTGTGCACCACCTTCCGTCTGTGAAACAGTAGGCATAGAAGGAACGTTAGTCACGTTGAACAATGGGTCTCCTGTACGTGGGTCAAAAGCACGTCCAAAGTTGGACGTGAACAACATGCCTTCATAGAAGACCCCGTGTTGGTTCGGGGTATCAGCATCATAATAGTAGCCAAAAGACAGGGTAGGCAAATCGTCTCGTCTCCAAATTTCTTCTCCAGTGCGCAAATCCACCGCAACTGTATCTCCAGCTGCTCCTGAAAGGCCAAAGGGTTCCCGATAGAAAATCCTACCATGCATGATTATCGGGTTGCTGTAACGGTGATTGTACGAACCGCCTTGATAGAAAGTATTGCCTTCAAGTCCAACATGTGTTCCTCCGACAACCCCTCCGTCCTGAATAGGCTTTGACCACATGACGTGGGCGCTGTTAGGCCCCACGCCGTCCGACTGCACATTCCAAGTATTGCGCTTAATCTGAGGTGAGCCCTGACCCAGCCAGTGTGATGAGACCTTGTACCAGTCAGTGTTCTGTCCCTCTATTGGCCAAGTCCAGTACTCAGTCGGAAGCGGATAACTCTTTATAGCTTCTGGTACCGGGTCCTCCAGCACGGAAATAGTCAGTATTTTGCTGGTGGCGCCAAGGAAAGTGTCATTTGTCCATGTTCGCATAGCAGACGTATCATTCCAGCGGTACACTAGATCAGGATACCAGAAAACAACAGAGTAGTTGCCAACTTGATCAGGCTTATAATTGGTGTATATCGTTGATGTCGGGTCGGCTGTAAACGGTCCAAGGGTCACAGTTTCTCCACCGGGTTTTGTGATGTTAAGTCTGTAATTCTGCATTCGAATATCATTAGTTAAGGCTGCATTTGGCATAAGGATACTACTCCACATAACAATAAACACGGATTGACCAGCCCCAACAGTTTGAGGCACAGCAGAGACATACGCATAAGAGATGATTTGCCATGGAGGGGCATGCGCGTTAGCTGCTGGCAAAGCAACAAGCGAGACAGCAAACGTCAAGATAAAAAACACAGCGACAGAAGCAGCTGTTTTGTTCTTCAGACTTTTCGTGTATTTCACAGAAATCCTAGACATAACAATTATTCTCCAAAGCAGTTTTTTCTTATTCATTTTAGTTTTATCCGAAAAAATCGGACAACCTACGCTATCCAGCGAATGAGTATATAAAATTTTCCAGAAAAAACAAACCGCGACTCAGTCAGAGTACCAAAGCAACATCAACACACAGACCCAAGCTAAAACCTCAGCCAGCCCCAGCTACCACAAAAACTCAAAGCATCAAACAGCGAAAAGTTCTGCAGAACTCAAGGACAAAAAAAGAAAAAAGGAGTTTGATTTACGGAAAGTCTATGGCCGTTTTCTAAGCAGAAGCACTACGACTGCGCCTACTATGGCGATTGCGACGATGATCGCAGCGACCCCGGCTAAGACGTAAGTGTCAGTCATGCTTGGCGGTGCCTGAGGCTCTTCTGGCTGCGCAGGCGGTGCAGGATCAACAGCGAAAGCAGCTTCGTTGAACGATGGGTAGTACGAGTTAGAGCCGGCGAACGTAGCGTAAACCGTGTATTTCCCTGTAATGTCAGGAGTCCACTGATAGCTGAACACGCCGCTTGAATCACTTGTTGCCTTGCCTATCTCACGTGTATTGCCGTTCGAGTCCATCACGCTCAAAGTGACTTCGACGCCTGTAGCACTCGTTGGACGCGCCTTCTGCATGTATACATACTCCATCCACACGGCCTGGCTATCTTCAGACATCGCTGGAACACCGTTGGGAAAGCGCGCTGCCTGCTCCGGTTGCTTTGTGCCAGCAGAAACATCCATCACCGAGCCAGTTATCACCAAGCTAGATCCCAGCGTAATAGCAGCAGAGGGAGCCTGAACTGTCGTTGAGCTTGGACCCTTGCTGAGAGCGTATATCTGGTGATCATAGTTGTTCCAGTAGATGAGAGTATCATCCGCAAAAGCCATCGTGCGTGGATGAGGCCAGCTAATCATCTCGTAAAGTGACTCGCCAGTGTTAACGTCGAGAACACGTAGCCTGTTGCCTTTGAACAGCGGTGTGTCGGCGGAGTGTTCGTGGGTTCCTACGAAGAGTTTGTTGTCTGCGACGCCGCCGAGCATTAGTGTATAGTACTTGAAGACGCTCATGTCAGTTGGAGCAGTGTAATTCCAAAGTTCAGTCCCGTTGTAAAGATCGAAAGCAAAGACACCTCCAATGTAGCCTCCCACGTAGAGCTTGCCATAAGCGATAGTGGACGCTTCGTCGTACATCAGACTTGGAAAGCTAAAGTAACCGAAGGGGTTAAACTCGCTAAGCGCCCTAGTTTCCCATAGCTTTTTGCCAGTGTACATGCTGTGGCCAGACCACTTTAGTGTTGGCATTTCGACGAAGACGAAGACACCTTCAGATGCGCGCTGGTAGCTCAACAAGTCATTGTACTGCGTATTCACCATTGGGATGGTTTCCATGTACAGCAATTTCCCTCGGTCCTGCGGTTTCAAGCTTATCGCCCACCATGTAGCATTCTCTGAGTATCCAAAGGACGGCGAACCAGTGCTCTGAGGAACGGTACCGTTGCTACCGAATACTATGTCATTGTTTATTACGGATCGAATGGTTGGGTTTGTGGCGCCAGTGCTACCCCATCGTAAGTTTCCTACTGCCGACGCGTCGATTGAAACGTTCCAGTCGTAGCTTGGATTTGTCCATTGTACTGATGCATATCCTTGTTGTTGTCTTACAGTGTTGTTCACCCATGTGGAACCATTCCAGTACG
>DATEAU010000130.1:0-2804 GCA_035288165.1 Bathyarchaeia archaeon | reverse complement strand
ACTTATTGGCTTTCGACAACGCTAACCAACACGGAATCCTACCGAACGGCCTCTTATTCACAAACAACTTTGCCCGGTCATACAACCCAAAAACAGGGATTCCAACAACTCTAAACGTAACCAACGTCCCATCAATCAATACTGCCCTTGCCACAGATATAGGTCCACAAGGAGAGATACTACGATACAGCGTTACTAACATCGGCAACGCTACAAATCCAAACTGGCGTCTCACTCAATGGAATTCCTCTAGAGCAGTCGGTTATGCATCAGGAACCGATGTAGGCGGCTGGTATTCAGGGACGATAAACGCAAGCTTGCCATCTCGTTATGATTGGAACGTAACAGTAACATTGCTTAACTCTGGTTCGTGGAGGATTGACAGAGCTAGCTACGATAACATAATGCTTTTGGTCCAGGGTTCTTTCGGAGGACACCCAACCGCTCCTTTCGGAGTCATCTCCTTGGACGGAGCGAACGTTACAGCCGTAAGTCTCAAACCAGATGATAGAGGACGAGTGCTATGGACAAAGTACTTCCCACCTGCAGAAGGCAACGTCACGCGTTCCCTTGATAATTGGGATCCAGAACGAGGTGTCTTCATCCTAGGGGATAAAGAGACTAGAGTAATGTATGGCTACAGCCTCGCCAATGGTGAAAAATTATGGGGACCGACTGAACCGACAAACGTCTATTCCTATTTTAGGACCTTCCCAGCTGTTGCTTACGGCAAACTTTACTTTGCTGGCTACGGTGGAGTACTCTATGCCTATAACGTAACTGACGGAAAATTATTGTGGACATACGGTAATGGCGGCCCTGGTAACAGCACTTTTGGCGGTCTTGAGATATCCTACGGTAACTATCCCATCTTCATTGACGTAATTGCTGATGGAAAAATCTTCCTAGCTACTACTGAGCACTCTCCCAACTCACCATTCTACAAAGATGCACGATACCGCGCTATTAACGCTACAACAGGTGAAGAAATCTGGACTCTGATGGGTTGGGGCACAGGCATGGATGCGACTTACGATCTTGCTGCAGATGGAACCTTTGTGTTCCTCAACACATATGACATGCAGATTTACGCTGTTGGCAAAGGACCAAGCGCAACAACGATGGAAGCTCCGATGGCTGCTGTCACATTGGGTTCCAGCATAGTGATACGAGGTACAGTAACTGATGTTTCCGCAGGTACGAAGCAGAAGGAGCAGGCAGCTCGTTTTCCGAATGGTGTTCCCGCAGTATCAGATGCTAGCCAGACTGGGTGGATGGAGTACGTGTACATGCAGAAACCACGGCCAACCGACGTTACTGGTGTTGAAGTGACTTTGAGCGTGCTTGACGCGAACGACAATTACAGGGAAATTGGTAAGACTACAAGCAATTCTGATGGTTTCTTCACTTTCAACTGGAAGCCTGATATTGAGGGGCAGTTCACTGTGTATGCTTCGTTTATTGGCAGTGAATCGTATTGGCCTTCACACGCAGTAACCTCTTTCGCAATCGATCCCGCACCTCCAGCGCCCGCTGAACCGGAACCTGCACCGCCAACAATGACTGACACCTACGTGCTCTCTGGCGTAATAGCAATGATCATTGCGATAGGCATAGCAACAGCCATAATCGTGCTAGTACTCAGGAAGCGACCATAAACCCGCTAGCCACTATCTCTTTTTTTTTTAGCTCAGAAAGTTCGCAAGTAAAAGCGAATTGTAGGGTCTCTAACTATATAGCTCAAAATTCAAATGTGTTAACTGTTCTCAAGAATGGATTACCTAGTGACAACCACTTCAAAAAACTTAATCAAACGCTTAGTATAGTGCTTCAAAGCCCTCAACTTTCAAAAGGCCTGCACTGCAAAATCTTGGGAGACACCATAATCTGTTTGGACGCCCCAAGCACTTGTGTACGTATTTAGTACTAACATAATCGACTTCAACCCAATTTGCAGTTGTCTTGGAAAATCTTTTGTTGGCATTTAAAAGTAGGAATATGCGCTGAGGGAGAGGCTCGGAGGACGAGGGGGGCACCCTTTGGGGGGTTCCACGCCCGCATCGAGTTTCTGCAATCCCCGCTTGCTACGGATACATTTCCACACTCCACGACACTGGACAATAACAGAATATGCTCACAAGGCTAAAGAACAGTTTTGGTTCAGCAGTTTTCAAGACACAAAGACATTAAATGCGTCATGAAATATGTCCACTATGAAAAAATCATCTATCAAACAAGCGGAAATGACGGTTGGACAGTAAGAGCTGCCAAGACTGCTGAGGAAGCAATGGAACTGCTAACGGTCGGCTTTGACTATGTTACTGACCACGACGGGGTCAAGCTGTTTAGAAAGAGGAACTAAGGAAACTCAAATAAAGTTCGGTCGATTTCTTATAAGTTTGGACGATGAGGTCATCGAGGTACGGTGAAGCTTAAGGCTTATGAACGCTTTTTCCGCTACTGAGTCCAACCAAAAAGATTTCGTAACTAAATCGGTAAGTTATCGAGGTACGAAATCGCGTTTGCGGATGACATCTTTTTCCGCTACCGAGTCCATTCAGAACACTTTTTCACACTCAAAATTGCGGTTAAAGAAATGGTTTGGGGAAAATATGATTTGGTAAACTGGGATTTTCGGCAGGAAAGAAAGAAACTGAGGAGTTTGCTTTTAGCGATTTTTGTTGCTTGTCACGTATGCCCATACGCCGACAAGAACCATCGTCAATGCGGCGCCTGCGAATCCAGACACAACCCATTTGATGTTAATGAGCGCTGGAAGCACCACCATCAGCCATGGAATAATG
>DATEAU010000129.1:0-14247 GCA_035288165.1 Bathyarchaeia archaeon | reverse complement strand
CCTAGCCTTCGCAGCCGCAATGTTCGGACTAAAAGCCACCATCTACATGGTCAGAGCAAGCTACGACCAAAAACCCTACCGAAAAATGCTCATGAACGCCTTCGGAGCAACATGCTACGCAAGCCCCAGCGAACAAACAGCCAGCGGCAGAAAAATCCTAGCCGAAGACCCAAACAGCAAAGGCAGCCTAGGAATCGCCATAAGCGAAGCCGTCGAGGATGCACTCGTTAACGAAAAAGAAGCTAACTACGCCATAGGCAGCGTATTCAACCATGTTCTCCTTCACCAAACCGTCGAAGGCTTAGAAGCTAAGAAGCAGCTGGAAATCGCAGGAGACTACCCAGACGTAATCTACGGCTGCATAGGTGGAGGAAGCAGCTTCTCAGGACTCTTCTGGCCATTCTACTACGACAAAGTCTCAGGAAAAGCACCGAAAAACACAAAATTCGTAGCCGCCGAAGCAACAGCCTGCCCCAAAGTCACTAGAGGCGAATACGTATATGACCACGGCGACACCGCAAGAATAACTCCGCTAGTTCCAATGCACACCCTTGGTCACGACTTCATTCCAGCTCCAATCCACGCAGGTGGGCTTCGTTATCATGGAATAGCTCCTACCATAAGCCTGTTGGCGGCGGAGAAACAGTTGGAAACCAAAGCTTACAACCAGATAGAAGTCTTCGACGCTGCCAAAATCTTCATCCAAAGTGAGGGAATAATACCCGCACCTGAACCAGCACACGCAATCAAAGCAACCATCGACGAAGCGTTAAGATGCAAAGAGACGGGCGAAGAAAAGACCATTCTCTTTGTGCTGTGCGGACATGGCTTCTTCGACATGGCAGCATACGATGAATACTTCAGCGGCAGACTGCAACCATACGAGTATCCCGCAGAGAAGGTGGCTGAATCGATGAAGAAACTTAGCGCGCTGTATCCATGGCTTGCTGACGTTAACAAGAAATACATAAGCTGCGAACCAGTCTAACGCGCCCAACGTAAAGCAAAGGCCATCAACCCTTTCTTTCTATTTCCAAATTTGCTGTTGTAATTTCAACGTTTGTTTTTATTCTCCATTCTCACTAATACACGTGCAGATAACGGCGTTGCCTATGACTGCCGAAAAGCCATCGTCCCTCAGCACAAAAAAGAAAATTGGCTTCATCGTAAATCCAGTCGCAGGCATGGGCGGCGCAGTCGGACTCAAAGGAACAGACGGCAAAACCATCCTGCAAAAAGCACGGTCACTAGGCGCAAAACCCGTTGCGTCCGCGAGGGCAGAAGTTTTTCTCTCCGAACTCAAATTGGCACAAGACAAGATTTGCTTGCTCGTTGGCGCTGGGGCAATGGGCGAAGAAGAAGCCCGAAACTGCGGTCTCCCCTGCACCGTGATTGGGCAAAGGAAGGACGAAACCACCGCTGACGACACCAGAAGAATCGCGGAGGAAATGGCTGAGGCGAAGACGGACCTTCTTGTGTTCTGCGGCGGAGACGGAACCGGCCGAAACATACTTGAAGCCGTTGGCACGCGTGTTCCCAGCCTTGGTGTTCCAACAGGCGTAAAGATGCACAGCGCCGTTTTTGCCGTGGATCCGAAGGCTGCGGCACAGATTGCACTACGCTTTTTGTTTGGCGAACTTCCGCTGCGCGAAGCAGAAGTGATGGATGTTGACGAAGAAGCCTTCAGGGTAGGCAGAGTGTCGGCGGAATTGTATGGCTATTTGCTGGCGCCGTATGAACCGTACTTGATTCAGGAAGCTAAGATGGCTAGTCCGCTGTCGGAGAGTGACCTGCGCAACCAAGCAGCCATAGCGATTTACATTATTGAATCAATGAAGCCAGATGTGTTTTACATAGTTGGGCCGGGTACGACTACTCGCACCATCGGCGATCTCTTGGACACGAAAAAAACTCTTCTCGGGGTGGACCTTTTCCTAAACAAAACATTGATTGCCAGAGACGTGAATGAGGAACAGATACTCGATGCCATACGCGGAAAGAAAGCCGTGATAATCGTCACGCCCATCGGCGGTCAAGGCTTCATATTTGGCAGGGGCAACCAGCAGATAAGCCCCAAAGTGATTCGCGAAGTAGGCTTGGACAACATAATTGTGGTCGCCACGGAAGCAAAACTTCGAAGCCTACGAAGCCTCCACGTCGACACTGGCGCCCCAGAGTTGAATAATGCCTTTCGAGAGCGTAAGCTAAGGGTCGTAGCCGATTACAAGACCGAATATCTAGTTCACGTTGAGTGAGCATAAGATTGTGATGGTAGCGGGGACTAGATTTGAACTAGTGATCTCTGGGTTATGAGCCCAGCGGGTTAATCCTGGCTACCCCACCCCGCTTCTTTTGCGGACAGCGTTTTCTCTTTGTCTTCGTGGAATATTAATAGTTTCTTTTTCCGAACTCGGCAAAAGCCTTTTAGTATGTGGCATCATTCTGTAGGCGTGGCGCAATAGCGAATGGATAAGCCGTATTTACGCGAGATCAGCAAGCCAACCCTTGAGAACCCGATTTTCGTTCAGGGGCTCCCCGGGTTCGGTAACGTGGGGCGGATAGCGGCGCACCTTTTGATTAAGTTTTGCGAGGCGAAACCTTTCGCTGAACTATATTCGCCTTCGTTTCCCGATTACGTTTCAATAAGCACGAAGGGTATCACGCATTTGCCGCGGTACGAGTTTTACTCAGCACCCATGGATAAGAACAACCTTATCATCATGACTGGGGAAACGCAGCCCTCGTTTGACGATGTTCTAGCGCATTATGAAGTGTGCGGTGAAATCGTGGATTTCGTGGAGAAGCTGGGATGCCGATTTGTCATGACAATGGGCGGAGTGCCGATAACGGAGGAGAAAGCTCAAGTGTACGTGGCAGCAACGTCCCCGCGGCTTGCGGCGGATTTCATGGCGAAAGGCGCGGTCATTTATAGCAAGGGCAGGATTGTGGGTGGAACGGGCTTGACGTTGGCTCTTGCACGGGAACGCGGGCTTGAAGGCGTGAGCTTGCTGGGCGCAACTACCGGTTTTAAGGCTGATAAGGGCGCTGGGTTTCAAGTTTTCAAGTTTTTGATGAAGGCGCTAGGCAAAGAGATAAAAGAAGGGTTACAAGAAAAAACAGTTAACTCTGGAGAATAGCAACGGGGAACAAGCCACATGACTGAAGACGAAGAAACCGGAAACACTGGCATGATCGATTTAGAGTCGAAGTTCTGGAGAACTACGCTCTTAATTGTTTCAGTGGTCTTGATTTTTGCTGGCCCAACATACGTTCCGTACGTGCTCAACGGCATTCTTAATTTGGATTATATTGCTTCGATAGTCACTGGGATAGTTCTTTTAACTGTTGGATTGCTAATGATGTGGTACCTGATTCGCAAGAAAGTAATCGTTTAGCGGAAGGTTTGCCTCAGATACCCCAGGGTGCATCATCGGTTTCAGCTTTTTGGATTCTTCATCGGCGTTTTTCCTAGAGGCAATCGGGCTTTTATTAACTCTTCTTAACGCGTAATGGAAAAGCATATAACGGGTATACGCGGATATAGCTTGTATGCAAGCTGACAGGAAAAAACGCCTCGAAGAAATGGTAAACAAAGACAACGACACAGCCAAGAGGACCACAATAATTCTGGAGAAAGACGAAAGAAACTTCATAGACCAACTAATCAGAGAGGGAAAAGAACCAGGAATCAAACCACTCATCAGCAAAATGCTCGACGTTTACAGAAGCATGATGATTTACGATTGGCGGTTCCCAGGCGAATACTACTGTGGAATAAGCCGCATTGCCTTCGTCAATGTAGAAATCCTGAGTATCCTCATCCAGCAAATCCCCCGGGAAAAATGGCGTGAGAACGGGCGAAAGATGGGTGAGGCTTTGAAGGTTTCGATGGAAACAACGCTTGGCCTAAAAACTGAAGAACAGGAAAACTGGGGCGCCGTATTCAACAGACTCAGGATACAGGGGTTCGGAGACTTCCTTCTCAAGGACAAGTACATCCTCATAAAAACGCCGTTCATCAACGACGCGGAAATCTGGACAGGGCTTCTAGAAGGATTATTCGAATTGCAATTGGATATGAAGACCACTACTCAGCCGCTGGTTTTCGAGATAAAAGGAAAGCAACAAGTCTAAGCAAAACAGGCAATTGCGAAGTTCCGACTTCTTCGTGTGTGAAGGTAGGTTTATTAGGAGCAGAACCCGTATTGCGGTTCAGTGGTTAACATGAGGGATCGCGTTCATGCAAGGCGATTGCATTCATCAACAGTAAAGGCAATATACGCCTAGAAACGAATATTTATTCTGAACCCCGCATGTCAACTCAAAGAAAAATCACGTTTTTAACGAAAGCAGAGTTCATCATAAAGACGCAATCATATATTTCTGTAATGAGCAAAATAGGAGAAATATTATGGAAAAAGTAAAATTCGCAATACCAGCAGGCTCCTTGTCCAAAGCAACCTTCGAAATCCTGCAACGCTCAGGATACAAAGTGTCAGGACAAGAACGCACGTACCGCCCCACAATAAACGACTCGCAAATTGAGTTGAAAATCCTCAGACCCCAAGAAATCCCAGTGTTCGTTAGTGAAGGCTTACAGGACGTGGGCATCACGGGTCAAGACTGGATCAAGGAAACGCGTGCTGAAGTTGAAATCCTTCAAAACCTGGAGTATGGAAAGATAAGGCTGGTCGTGGCTGTCCCCAAAGCATTGAGCAAGAACTCGATCGGAGAGATTATGGAGAGTTTGTGGAGCAAGGGCAAAAACTTCCGCGTATCCACAGAATACTTGAACATAGCTTCAGAGTACATCAAGAGCAACACAGCCTACAAGAAACGCTTCGGTGAATCAGACCCCATGATCGTGACCCCTTGGTGGAAAAAAGGCGACAACTCCCGCGCGAAAATCTTCCTGTCCTTCGGTGCCACAGAAGCCAAACCCCCAGAAAACTCCGACTGCATCATCGACGTAACTGAGACTGGCTCAACCATCGAAGCGAACAACCTGAAGATAATCGAAACAGTTATGACGTCTTCAGCAGTGCTCATCGCCAATAAGAAAGCCTTGGATGATTTAGCGAAGAAGGAGAAAATCTGCGACATCATGACGCTCCTCAAAGGCGTGGTAGACGCTTCTAAGAAAATCCACATTTTCGTGAACGTGAAAAAAGCAAATCTGCAGAAACTCCTCACCGATTTGCCAGCGCTGAAGAACCCGACCATATCGCCGCTAGCGAACGAAGACTGGTACTCAGTCAACACAATCATCGAGAAAGACCTGCTGATAGAGCTGCTGCCGAAAATCCGAAAACTCGCACAAGGAATCGTCGTCTACGAACCCCGTCAAGTGCTAGCTCTCGAGGAACTGAAAAAGAAGGATGAAGGCGAATGCCCAGCCCGTTCAAAGTGAGAGTCTGGAAAGCCCAAGAGTTACCTCCAGACTGGTTCAAGAGAACTCGAAAACTAGACGAAAAAGCAGCAGAATCAATAGAAAACGATGTAAAAGCGATTATTAGCGAAGTCAGAAAAAACGGCGACGCCGCGCTCATCAAATTCACTGAGAAATTCGACAAAGCCAAAGTGAAAGCCGAAAACCTCCGCGTAACCCGCGAAGAAATTCAAAAAGCCTACAGCATGGTTGCCGACGAGGAGGTCTCAGCGCTTAAGTTGATGAAAGAAAAAGTAAGCGACTTCGAAGCGCCTGCATTGAAACAGCTTGGAACTGCCACTTCAAGGGAAGGCATAACCATCCAAAACATGCTCTTCCCCATCGAAAGCGTAGGTTGTTACGTTCCAGGAGGGCAAGCAGCTTACCCCAGCACCGTCATCATGACCACGGTTCCCGCCAAAACCGCGGGAGTTCCCCGAATTGTCGTTTGTTCGCCTCCCAATGAGGATGGCGAGGTCAACCCGCTGGTTCTCGTCGCCGCAGACGTTTGCGAGGTCAACGAAGTTTATAGGGTTGGTGGTGCTCAAGCTATAGCCGCGTTAGCCTATGGAACGGACATGATTAAGCCCGTTCGAAAGATTGTTGGTCCAGGCAGCAAGTTTGTCACGATGGCGAAGATTCTTGTTTCGAAGGATGTTGCTATAGACATGCCCGCGGGTCCTAGCGAAGTCCTCGTGGTTGCGGATGAGACTGCGATCCCGGAGTTTGTTGCAGCCGACTTGGTTTCTCAGGCGGAGCATGGTTCCGACAGCGTAGCTGGATTGATAACTACGTCAAAGAAGCTTGCGCAAGAAGTAATCGAGGGGCTTGTGAAGTTAACACGTTCGGCTGAAAGATGCAAAATCGTAGAAAAAGCTCTCACAGAATACGGATTCATAATAACCTGCGATACAAAGGATGAGATGATAACTTTTGCTAACGTTTTCGCTCCAGAACACTTAGAGATTATTACGCAGAATCCTCTTGAAATCGTTGATAAAATCACTTCAGCAGGCTTAATCCTCGTTGGTTCGTATAGTCCTGTTTCCCTGAGCGATTATGGCAGTGGAACGAATCATGTCTTGCCAACAGGAGGTTTTGCCCACTCGTTTTCTGGGCTGTCAGCCCTCGACTTCGCCCGACGAGTCAGCGTCGTCGATTGTTCAAAAGAGGGCTTGCTGGCGTTGAAGGAGCATGTAAGGGTTATGACGAAAGCGGAGAACCTTCCCAGTCACTACAAAGCAGTGGAAACGAGGTTTGAAGATGAAAGCTGAGTGTAAGCGGTGGCTGGAAAGAAAAATTGCCAGAATACAGAGTCTTGAAACTTACGGCGCTGAAAAAACTAACGAAAGCATCGCCAAACAGGTTGGTCTTTCGCCATCACAGATCTTGAAGTTGAACTACAACGAGAACCTGTATTTGCAGAGAGAAAAGCTTGTTCCACTGTTGAAGGAAGTTGCTGATGAATGCGACCTTCGGATTTATCCTCAGGAAGAAGAGAACAGGCTGAAAGAGAAAATCGGCGAGTACCTCCAAGTTCCTGAGGAATCAGTGGCTATTGGCAACTCTAGCGACGAAGTCATGGACAGAATCATCCGCATCTTCCTAGAAAAAGGCGACAGAGCCGTCACGTTCATGCCCACTTTCTCCATTTTCAAGTACTGCGTCAACTACGGCGGCGCCGACTTCGTCGGAGTCCCACTTCGCGACGACTTCACGATTGACTTTGCGGGAATGGAGGCTACCTTCACGCCTGACGCTAAACTGCTTTACCTGTGTTCGCCCAACAATCCGACGGCAAACCAGCTCAAGCGCAGAGAGATTGAGGCTTTGATGGAGGCGTTCCCAGGAATCGTGCTCGTGGACGAAGCATACGCGGAATACGCTGACTACTCAGTTGTTCCGCTCATCAACAAGTACGAGAATCTCATCGTGCTACGAACGTTCTCGAAAGCGTTCGGGCTAGCGGGGCTCAGGCTCGGGTATGCTGTGGCTAATCCGAAACTGGCGACGACGATTGATAGGTTACCGACGCCTTACGCGGTTAACGTTGTTTCTTTAAGCATGGGACGGAAATTGCTGGAGAATTACGCTATGGTCAGAGAATCTGTTGAGGAGTTGAAAATTGAACGAGGAAAAATGATAAACAGATTAAACGAAATAAACGGAGTGGAAGCGTTCGATTCAAAAGCAAACTTTGTTGTATTCAACACCGAAAAGCCCTACGAGGAAGTCTACTTAAACATGTTAAAGAAGGGCTTAGTCATCAAGAAACTCGGGAAACTCCTCAAGTACCCGAATTGCCTCCGCTCAACGGTTGGACGGCCTGAAGTGAACGAGAAACTCCTTAAAGCATTACAAGAATATTTAAGGTGACCAAACATGAGGAAGGAAGAAGTTTACAGGAAAACCCGAGAAACCGAAGTCACAGTAAAAGTGAACTTGGACGGGGAAGGCAAAGCAGAAGTTAACACTGGCATGCGCTTCCTAGACCACATGGTAACATCTTTTGCCACGCACAGCCTCATCGACGTAACCGCCAAAGTGACAGGCGACCTGAAACACCACACAGTTGAAGACCTTGCGCTCTGCATAGGCGAAGCAATCAACAAAGCACTCGGCACCAGAGAAGGTTTAACCCGCTTCGGATACGCCGCGGCGCCGATGGATTGCTCGCTAGCGTTCGCCGCCGTGGACCTCGTCAAACGACCCTACTTCAAAATCGACTTGAAACTCAGAGGCAAGAAGGTCGAAGACGTGGCAACCGAAGATATCGTCCACTTCTTCGAAAGCTTCGCCACATCGCTATCTGCCAACGTCCACGTGTTTACACAGTATGGCAGCAACGATCACCACAAGGCAGAAGCCGCCGTCAAAGCGCTCGCTCTTTCGCTGAAGCAAGCGGTAGCCATGGACCCAAGGAGGAAAGGTGTGCCCAGTTCTAAGGGAGTTATCTGATGCCTGAAACGGTGATTTTCGATTACGGTGCTGGAAACCTGCTCAGCCTGAAAGTAGCGCTGGAAAAAGTTGGGCTGAACGCGAAAATCGGGTCAACTGCGCAAGCTCTTCGGAAAGCTGATGCTATAGCGTTGCCTGGCGTCGGCAACTTTTCCGCCGCAGCTGAAAAACTTGAACCCGTCAGAAACGAAATCCTCGAAGCTGTGAAAAGCGGTGTTCCGTTGCTGGGAATCTGTTTGGGTCTGCAACTGTTTTTCCCACGAAGCGAGGAAGGCGCGGGAAATGGGCTGGCGCTTTACGAAGGCAAAAACGTTTGGCTGCCCAACTCGGTTAAGGTGCCGCACATGGGTTGGAACACGCTTCGAATCGTCAAACAAAACGAGCTGCTAGACGGTGTTAAGGATGATTCTTATGTTTACTTCGTTCACTCGCTGTATCCCGTGCCCATGGATAGAGATTTAGTTTGCACCGAAACAGATTACGGAACAACTTTTGCTTCCGCCGTGGCAACAAAAAACGTGTTCGGGACGCAGTTTCACCCTGAAAAGTCAGGCGACGTCGGCTTGAAGATTCTGAAGAACTTCGCCAGAACAGTCAAGAAGTGACAGAGAATGAAGATTATTCCAGCTATCGATTTAATGAAAGGCAAGGTTGTGCGGTTGAGCCGCGGGGACCCAGCCACCGCCAAAGTTTACGACCAGTGGGGCACGCCCGTGCAAGTGGCCTTGAAATGGAAAGCTGAAGGCGCCGAGAGGCTGCACATCATCGACTTGGACGCAGCGTTCGGCATAGGCAACAACCTCCCAGTCATCAAGGAAATCGCAGAGACAGTTGCTTTGCCGATTCAGGTGGGCGGCGGAATCCGAACGGTCGAATCCGCTGAGAAAATCCTCACCGCTGGAATACGCTATGTAATTCTGGGAGCTTTGGCGTTCAGCCAACCAGACGCGATTGCCAGACTTCGGGGGAAATTCGGTCTAGAATCCATGATTGTGGCTTTGGACAACAGGGATGGCAAAGTTATGGTGGAGGGCTGGAAAACCGAGGCGGGATTCACGATGTGGGAGGCGCTGGAGAAATTTGTTAAACTCGGAGTCACAACGTTCCTTATCACGTCGATTGCGCAGGACGGGATGCTTCAAGGTCCAGATTTGGAAACGCTCAGCGAAGCCTGCACATACCCTGGAGTGAAGGTGATCGCAGCGGGCGGAATCGGCAGCCTAGGCGATATGGTTGCGCTAAGGCACGTGGGCGTTGAAAGCGTTGTCGTGGGCAAAGCACTTTACGAGGGCAGATTCACGCTGAAAAAAGCGATAGAAACAATAAAGGAGGCTGAGACAGATGCCGCTGGCTAAGAGGATAATTCCCTGTTTGGATGTGACAGGTGGATGCGTCGTCAAGGGAATTAACTTCTTGAAGCTTAAGAACGCAGGTGACCCGGTTGAGCTGGCGAAGCGGTACTCGGACGCGGGCGCAGATGAACTGGTTTTCCTCGACATTACCGCATCTTCGGATAATCGGGAGACGCTTAGGGATGTGGTGGAAGGCGTGGCGAAAGCCATCAACATCCCCTTCACGGTGGGCGGAGGAATCCGCAACGCCGCGGACGCGAGGCTGATTCTGTGCAGTGGTGCCGACAAGGTTTCGGTGAACACGGCAGCGGTTGAAAAGCCTATATTGGTCACGAAGCTGGCTGACCTTTTCGGGAAGCAATGCGTGGTGGTGGCGATTGACGCGAAGAGAAACCGTAGCAAACAGAAAGACAAGATAACAGTTGAAACCGCTGAGGGTCAGGTCTGGTTTGAAGTTTACACTTACGGCGGCAGAAAACCCACAGGTATCGACGCCATAGAATGGGCGATGCGTGCGGAGAAGCTCGGCGCGGGCGAGTTCCTTTTAACTTCGATGGACTGTGACGGCACCGAAAACGGCTTTGACTTGGAGTTAACGAGGGCGATTTCCGAGCGGGTGAACGTGCCCGTTATCGCTAGCGGGGGCGCGGGAAAACCCGAACATTTCCTCGAGGCGTTCGTCAAGGGTAAAGCTGATGCGGCTTTGGCTGCGAGCGTTTTCCACTACAACAAGTACCCCGTGCAAGTCGTAAAGGCGTATTTGCGGAAGATGGGGGTGACGATTAGACCATGACCGAAGCGGCGTTGATGAAGAAGTTGGATTGGAATAAAATGAACGGGCTCATCCCAGTCGTCGTGCAAGACGCCGAATCCAAAGCTACGCTGATGTTGGCGTACGCGAACAAAGAGGCGCTGGAGAAGACGCTGAGCACAGGTTATGCGCATTATTGGAGCCGCTCGCGCGGCAAGCTGTGGATGAAAGGCGAAACGTCGGGGCACACGCAGAAAATAAAGCGTGTCGTCGCGGACTGCGATTACGACGCGTTGCTGTACGTGGTGGAGCAGAAGGGACCAGTTTGCCACACTGGAGAAGCCACGTGTTTCCACCACGAGTTTAAGTGCTGAGAATGGTTTTTAAGAAGTGCCCTCACTTTATTTCTTTGTGCAAGTCGCGCTTGTTGTAAGGGGAATTTGAATGTCTCTCCACGAAGCCATGCTCTACACGAAACAAGCAGACAAGAAAGTCAAATGCTGCTTATGCGCTCGGCGATGCCTAATAAGCGATGGTGCCAGCGGTTTCTGCCTTGTCCGAAAAAACCAGGGAGGCACACTTTACTCTCTCAATTACGGAAAAGCTGTTTCGGCAGGCGTCGACCCGATTAGCAAGAAGCCTCTTTCCCACTTCAATCCAGGCGCCATGGTCATGTCCATAGCGGCGGCGGGCTGCAACTTCCGCTGTCAATTCTGCGACAACTGGATGATAAGCCAAAACAACGGAGTTGCAGGCAGGAATTTTCCGCCAGCCGACGTCGTGAAAGCTGCACGCGAGCAGAATTGCCAAGGAATAAGCTACACGTACACTGAGCCGACAATCTACATGGAGTACGCCTATGAAACGGCGAAAATCGCGCGCCAAGTTGGTTTCTTCAACACGTTTGTGACGAATGGGTACATGACGCCCGAAGCCGTGAAAACGATTGCGCCATACTTGGATGCGGCAACGGTTGATTTCAAAGGTGGCGGTGACCCGGAGTTTTACAGGAGCGTTTCCGCGGTGCCTAAGGTTGAAGCGATTTACGAAGCGTTGAAGGAGCTTAAGCTAAACGGCGTGCATATCGAAATCACGAATTTGATTGTTCCCAAAATCGGGGACTCCATGGAGAAAATAAAGGCGATGGCAACGTGGATACGTGATTACTTGGGCAAGGACACAGTGTTCCACCTGTTGCGTTTCCATCCAGATTACAAGATGACGACGATTCCTGCCACGTCAATGGAGACAATGGAGAAAGCGTATATGACCAGCAAGGAGGCGGGACTGCCGTATACGTACATTGGGAATGCTCCTGGGCATCCAGGCGAAAATACATACTGCCCCAACTGCGGCGAAGCCGTCATCAAACGGTACAGTTTCGAAATTGCGAAGTGGAATTTGACGAAGGACATGCGCTGCCCAGTCTGCGGAACCGCCATACCCATAAAGGGGCGGCTTCACCCGTCGGGGTCGTCATTTCCATACGCCATCTTCTAATACAACTTATTTCCTTTTGCGACTAATGTTGCGTTTCCAGACGTAGACCGAAAGACCTACAGCAACAGCCCCCACTATTATCACGACAGCTAAAATCAATGTTGTTGAAAATTGAGGAGACTGGGTATCAGGCGAGCCATCGTCAGGTGGGATGTTCGATTCGGGAGCAAACTTTGCAAGCCAAACATCATCATTCACCGAGCCCGTAACAACATACGAACCGTCATCCGTTACTATCCCTGAATAAGCAACTCCAGTGTCCCAAAAACCAGCATAACCAGTCAGTTTCCATAGCACATTGCCAAACTGGTCAGTCTTGATCAGCAATGGACTCATTTCAGCATTACTGTACGGATTGCTTCCAGAAACGCCAACAGCAAAAATTCCCCCGTCCCCAGTCTCCACAGCCGAAGCAAAATAACTAGAGTCCTCGTAACCACTAGCATATTTTCGGCTCCACTCTAAACTGCCGTCTGGATTAATCTTTGCAAGCCAAGGAGAATAATAATCTGTGCCTTCTCCGTGAAGAAGAAGTTGCCCCGAGATGATGAATCCCCCATCTCGCGTTACAGACATTTCGGCAGGGTTTGGCGAATTAGGAGTTTCTAGAATATTGTAGGTTTTATTGAGCCGAAAATCGCCGTTAGAATCCACCTTCACTAACCAGAGATTTGTTGTAGATGCCTGACGAATGGAGCTCGACGACCAAGTTCCCATCACAGCGTAGCCTCCACCGCTAATTCCAACAATATCACGAGTATTCACATCTGATGGTGAATAAGCGTTGAGCGTTTTATTCCACAGCATATTGCCGTTTTCGTCGATCTTGATAATCCACGTACCCGGAGTTTCATTGCCCGAATGGTAGGATGATACGCCTGCCAGAATATAGCCTTCATCATCAGATTGTATCATCAAAAGATCTGGCTCAAATCTCTTGCTCCATTCGACTTGTCCTTCGGAATCAAACTTCCTAACCCCCCACATGGGGCTGTCATAGCTAGCTAGGAAGCCCGATTCTTCAGTTTGGATTATTGAATTGGATAGCTTGGGGGGAGATGGAAGGCCACTCTTCCAAACCTGTTCACCCATAGAATCTATTTTCATTATATATCCTCCATAACTCTCAGTTGCAGTACCCCGACCCATCCTATAAGAGCTCCATGTCCCACAAGCAATGGCGTACCCTCCATCAGATGTTTGGATAAGAGAAATACCTACATCCCTGTTTCGAGCGCCAGGGATGGTTGAGTTCCTAGGAGGATCCTTAGGATAGATTTTGCTCCACTCCAACTGCGGCACTTCAGAAACAGAAACAGCAAAACTCGACGGAGACAGCACCAACAGTATGAGTAATGCAACGGCGACAATTCCTAAGCTGGCTAAACGCTTATCGGCTAACATTTTATCTCAGCACTTACAACAAAACTTAGATGAAACCGCTTCTTAACAATTTCCCAAAAAGCCTAAACCTGAACACTCAGCCTTCTCAGAGCAGAACCCACAGTCGCAAGTTCAGTTCTTTATATAAGGGAGGGGGGTACAGTTTTCGAGCAGTAGACCCTGTTATTTCTCAGATAAGCAGAAATGCTCCTGGCGCTAAACATTGTCTCGATGACGAAGTATAAAGCGTTGGCATTAACCACGAAATACTGGAAGCCTGGGGAAGATTACGTTAACGAGATTACAAAAACCATTTGGAAACGTGTAGCTGACGACGATTTTGTAGTCGTGTCTGAAAAGGCGCTTTCAACAGCACTGGGCAGAATCGTGGACGAAAGCAAAGTAAAACCCGCCCTGAACGCGAAAATCATCTCCCAGTTTTGGATGCGTATCGTGTGGGGATACTTCCTAGGCGTGTTGTGCCGTTTTGGACAGCGATTAATCCTCAGGCTTCGGAGATACCCGGTTGAAGACGGAAGCCGACATAAGCAATTAGCTTTGCAGTATGCGGGTCTTTTGCAGGCGTTGATGTTTGGTTCAGAAGGAGCAATCGACGGGTCAAACCTGCCCTACTCATACGTCAGCTTGCCCCTGGAAAACGCAAATGAGATTGCGGACGAGATTCGTGAAGGAATCCTACTTAAACTGGGTAAAAAAGTCACGGTCGTCGTAATGGACACCGACAAAACTTGCTCATTCAGGAATTTTCATTTCACTCCTCGCCCAAAACCAGTAAAAGGCATCCATTCACAGGGAGGCGTCTTCGCTTACGTGGCTGGCAGAATGCTCAAACTCAGAAAGAGGTCAACCCCGAT
>DATEAU010000128.1:0-3403 GCA_035288165.1 Bathyarchaeia archaeon | reverse complement strand
GATGTGTGATTTTTTTCTATAGCCCCTCTGTGTATAGCGACTATTTAGGGAGAGTAGTGTTTGCGTAGTTTGCGGAAGAGTGTTGTGGGGTGGTTAGTGGTTCGGGTTGGAGAGATAGTTTTCTTTGTGTTGCTGTATGCGTTGTGTTTCTTCGGTTTTGGCTTGGTTAGACTACGATTCAATCCATGAGTGGGACACCAGTATGATTGCTTTGTTAAAAATCGTGACAGCTAATATTAAGAGTTGCGTTTGACGCTTGATTTCCAGAGCCTAAGAATACGGTCTTTCTCTTGCTCTATCCTTCGCGCTTCTTCTAAACTGGCTCTTGCCAGCAGGTCTAAGAGTTTGTCAATAGAGATCACGGAAAAAATGGTGGGAAGCTCAGGAGTGGCGTTCACGATTTCTTTGTCCTGTAGGTTTTTTATGCTTCGGTAAATTTGGCGTTCATATGTTTTCAGGGCTGTTGCTATGTCTTTGGCTTTCTTGGGCCCGTTTAGGGCGAGGTACACGTAGACCTCAGCGTCTTGTCGCTCGAACCCGAAGTTTACCAACGTCTTAAGCATCCATTCCTGAGCCAATCCACCAATCACCTTAACCCAGCTGGACTAAAAAGAAAAGAGAGATTGAGCTTCCACAGTCAACTTTGTCCACTATGGCCAGCCCATTGCTATGCCCTCACGAACACGCGTACCAGAAATTTGAAGGGAGTCGCCTTGCACCTTAACTCCTCCCAATGCTCCGGTTCCGTGTCCCTCAAAAGTGCCCACTGCCGCGCTATCAACAGTGTTTATCTCAAGAGTGCCCCAAACAGTGTTCTTTGATGCATCGGTATAGATCGTGACGGTCTCATCAACTTTCCAGTTAGCATCGTTATCATTTTTTGTTAGCCAATTAATATCGCCACTAATCGCTGCCGTGTAGTCCAAACGCGAGTATAGTATTGTTTCTCCGTTGACTACAAGCCATACGTTGGTTGGATTGAAAGGTGCGTTAATGTAATGCCGGACAGCGTAGCCCTCTGGAGGAGGCGGCGGGTTGGATCCGGGATACCCCTTGTCTGGGCTCCCCACAAGGTATCCGTTGGCATACAGCCATGAAGATGAGGGCAATGCCCCTTGGATATACAGGGCAAAGTCTACTTTTTCTTTTGGCACCGCCAGCACAGGTGTCATCGAAAACAGCATAATTGCAACCGCAAAAACAATCCCAGCAACTAATACTTTCTTGTTCATTCTTTTTCACCTCCCTTCTTCGGTTCAATTGCCGAAAAGTAGTTTAGTTTGTTTCTTTTTTAAGTATGCACTAGCAACAAAAGTTGTTGCACACCCCATGCAGGAGACGAGAGCTATTGAGCGAAGGAACAATAGAAGGCGTCCTCAGCAGTTTTGGACTAACAGAGGGAGAGGTTGAAATGTATCTTTTCCTCGCAAAGCACGGAGTCCTTAAATGCGGGGAAATCGCAAAGGGCATGAAAAGGCATACAGCGCAAATCTACCGAGTCCTAAAGGTTTTGCAGAGCAAGGGCTTAGTTGAGTCAACTCTGGAAGTGCCTACTCGTTTTGCTGCTGTTTCGCTCGAAACCATCATAGACCAACGCATCAAAGCTAAACACGATGAAGCCGCCCTAATAGAAAAAACTAAAAACCAAGTACTCAGCTACTGGAAAAACATCCGCCAACCCACACTCGAGCCTTCTCTAGAAAAGTTTGTGGTAATCGAAGGCAACGGCAAGATCTATGCGAAGATCTCCCAGATGGTAAAAGAAACCAAAAACCAGCTATCCGCCGTAACGACTGTTGCGGGTCTGTCACGTGCTGACCAGTTCGGCGTTTTTGATGCCGCAGCTGAGCATCCCTTGAAATCCAAGATTCAATTCCGCGTCCTCACCGAATTATCAAGTCAAAACGTCAAGGCGATGAAGGCTCTTCTCAAAAGGGCACCCAAAGCCGAACTTAATTTCAAGGGAAGAAATCCAAATTTAGCATTGAAGCCGTCGCCTCAAATGGTGATAAGAGATGAGGACGAGACTCTTTTCTTCATCACGCCAAGGCTTGCTGCGCCCACACCAGACAAAGACGATGTCTGTCTTTGGACGAACTGCAAGGCGCTCGTGCAAGCATTCACTGCTGTCTTTGAGGAGATGTGGCAAAACGGAACAGACATGGAAAAGAAGATAATCGAAATCGAAACTGGCAAGCAAACACCGAAAACATATATTATTGCTGATGCAAAAGCAGCCGAGAAGAAATACGACGAGACGCTGCAGTTGGCTAAAGAGGAAATCATAACGATTACATCCTCGAAAGGTCTAATTGAATACTGGAAACAAGCGTCCCTCGTCGAAAAGTGGAAGCAAAACGGCGTCTCCGTCAAAATCATGGCACCCATAGTACGCGAGAACTTCGAAGCCGCGGAACAACTTTCAAAATTCTGCGAGGTCAGACACGCGCCCATAAACTATCTGGGAACCACAATCGTCGACGGAAAACACCTCTTCCAGTTCAAGACGCGTTCTCCAGATCAAGAAAAGTTTGAATCAACACCGCATTTCGAAAACACCTTCTACACCAATGATCTTGAATACGTGGAAAAAACTAGAAACACGCTTGCTGACGTCTGGAAGAATGCTTGCACCCCATCATCTGTTACGCTGGAATCAATACTTGTACCTTATGGACCCACGCGTACTCCTCTTCCTAAGAACATTCTTCCGACAAGGGAAAGAACTATCGATGCCACAATCACAGACGTTAAGCCTCTGGGAGCAACAGCGGAAAAAGACATTTTGAACAAGGTCCTGAACGCCCAGAAAATACGGGCAAAAAATCCCCGGAATGCCATCGGACGAATGTACGCTACCGTTGCAACAGTCATCATTCATCCGCCAAACTACTTTAACTTACCTGACATGATGATTTTCGTTCAAAAAGTGGAGAAACAATCCACGTATGGGGCAGAAGATGTCTTGATAATTTTCTTGTGGCTTGAGACACCAAAAGGCTATGCCTACGTGCCAGTGGCTCAAGCGGGAGACAACCCGAGAGGGCAGTCAATTCGGAAAAGGCTGTTTGCTGGTACTCCTGCTGGGCAGAATTTTCAACTGGTCAAAAAAGACGAACTCCAAATACGAGTGCACGGCAACACCATGTTCGCCGGCTGGACTGTGCCAATACCGCTGTTTCCTCCACCGTACAAGCTTCCACCTGCATGCATTCTGATTGAAGGATACGGCGATGTTAAGTCAAACGCAGTCAGTTTGCAATATGCCTCGGGTTTTAAATCACAGATTGAAGAAAATTACTTCGACGCATTCGTGACCTTCTTCCACCCATCATCAAAGTACTCTGGACCCGGAACCGACGGACGCTTCGTCAGAGATTTCATTGCGACCCTCACTCCCCCA
>DATEAU010000127.1:0-6440 GCA_035288165.1 Bathyarchaeia archaeon | reverse complement strand
GCGGGTATTCCTTGGCTTTGCAACGCCAAGACAATTTGCTTGTTAAGCTTCCCCGCCATAACCATCGTGTAAATCTCAATTGTTTCTTTGTCTGTATACCGACTTCGGAACCCCTCAGGAGACACGATGAACTTCTGTTCTTTGCCAAGTTTGGCAGCGATTTCCGTGACTTCGACCCCTCCGCCGTGAACGAGAACCGCCTTATTCTCTCCAAGTAGCGCTTTGAGGTCGCTGATTAGGGCTGAGCTTGCGCCTTCTTTGAGTATGCTTCCACCCATCTTCACAACAAACAGCATAGCTATCACATCGGATGGAAACCCGTACTCTTCAACCCTGTGGTTTCGTCGATGCCCATCATAATGTTTAGGCATTGGACGCCTTGTCCCGAAGCGCCTTTCACCATGTTGTCAATCGCCGAGAACATCAAAAGCCGATTCGCGTGTTCGTCAATTTCGAAGCCTATGTCGCAGTAATTTGTGCCTTGGGTTACTTTGGGGTCGGGAAGCTGGTAGCATCCTTTCAAGTATTTGACGAAGCGGATGAACGGTTCACCCTCGTATGCGCCGCGGAGCGCTTTCCAGATGTCTTTGTTGGTCATTGGTTGTGTTGGGAAGGCGTGGATGGTGGCAAGTATGCCTCGGACCATGTTGACCGCGTGAGGCGAAAACGAAACCGTAACAGGCTCAGCGGTTAACGCGTTGAGTTCCTGCTCAACCTCGGCAATGTGGCGGTGCCCAACCACCTTGTAAGGCCGCACTCCGCCGAACCGTTCAGGATGATGCGAAGCCACTGTAGGTTTGCTTCCTCCGCCGGACGACCCAACTTTCAGGTCTGCGACGATGCGGTTTTTCTCGATGAGACCCGCTTTTACAACGGGAACAAGTGCGAGAATGGTGGCGGTTGCCATGCAGCCTGGGCACCCAATTAAGCGTGTGTTCTTGATTTCTTCACGATGAAGTTCTGGCAAACCGTACACTGCTTCCTTCAGCGTTTCCGTGTTAGCATGTTTCCAGCCATACCACTTTTCATAGTCAGCGGGGTTTTTGAGGCGGAAATCAGCGCTCATATCGATAACTTTCAAGCCTGCTTCAAGGAGTTTCGGAACAAGGTTCACCGAGCCACCATGCGGAGTTGCAGTGAAAACCAAGTCGCAGTTTTTTTGGAGTTCAGCTATATCCATGGGAACGAATTTTAGTTGCGTGAGCCCGCGCAGATTCGGATGTACGTTGAAGACGTATTCGCCGACGACTTGGCGACTGGTAACCATCGTAACCTCTACCTGAGGGTGCATGAGTAGCAGTCGGAGGAGTTCTCCGCCGACGTAGCCTGAACCGCCAATTATTCCAATTTTCAACTTGTTTTTGCACCTCAATATAACTATGATTCGATTAAGCTCTGTGCGCCTTTCAAGAGGGGAACCGCCACGTTTATTCCTGCTGTTAAACGGGTGTGTTCCCAGAATTCTGGGCACGAGTTCGCCTCGTGGAAGACGACGTTGTTCTTGTTTTTTTCGATGCTGTCTTCGATGATACCTTTGATTCTTACGTAGGGTTCCGTGTTCTTGTATTCCTGAAACGCTGTTTCCAGTTTGCTGTTCCAGTTTGGGAAATCTCGCAATCTGTTTTCGTCTTTTTTGATTTTTTTCACCGTCTCGAACGCTGCATCAGCTTTGTTCAGTTCTTGTTTTAAGGTTTCGTCGTCCAAGGTTTTGTTATCGCCTACATTTATCATTGCATCCAAGGCAAATACGTATGCTTCGTGGTCTTTGCTGAGGGCTCTGCCGCATTTCACCGCCAACTCCTTAATGTGTAATGGCAGCATTGCGTCGAAGACTAAGTTGCCCAAGTAAGTGTTGGTTCGGAAATCTTTGAAGCCGCCGCGTGCCAAAGCCGCGGGGTGACAGACAGGATTTTTTCCCTTCTCCTTGTATACTATGATTCTTAGGTCATAGAACCATTTTTTGACGAGTTCCTGCGCAAGAATGCCCACGGGGTTCGTTATGGACGATTTCGTGGTTTGAATGTTGGCGACGAGTTCTTCACGGTTCTTTGCAAGTATGATTCCTTTCCCATGTGTACCAGCGTCAGGTTTCACGACGATTCCTTCGTTGAGCGCTATTTCGTCTCGGAGCAGGTCAGCAATGTCGGGTTCATTGTGGATTTCTCTGCCATCTCTCGTAATGTCGACGGCATCGCAGGGAACATAAACTGTTTTCGGGATTGGAATCCCCCAAGCCCAGAAGTGAAGCAAGGTTCTCAGTTTGCTGTAGCATTCGAACTCGATAGATGAGGGGTTTATCGCTTTCTTGCCGAAAGTTTCCATTATGTGGGAGGCGAAGAGTCTGCGGTTCTTGCTCTGTGCACGGTTCAGCACGACGCCGACGTTTTTGATGATGTCAGTGTAATCCTTTCCCTTTGTTTTAAAGCTGTAACCGTCTTTGGAGAAGGCGAGCGCGATTTTTCGGAACGGGATGAACTCCAGCTTTATGCCCAGCTGTTCGGCGGTTTGCTTTATGCCGAGTTCGTCGGTTTCTGACCGTTCATAAAGAAGTGCTATGCTCATCGTTGTTTGCATCCCATGAGAAATATATGTTAAAAAACTTTGGTATCGTTTTCATTTTTCCGTTCAAGGGAACGAGTAGGGATACTATTTATTCGCCCCAGTCTTCTCCTTCAATGGTTAGCTCTTGAAGGTCTACGCATCCGCCGTTCACTTTTTTGACTTCGAGTTCGAGTCCGCAGCCAGGGCAGCTTACGATTTCTCCCTTTTCAGTGTCTTGCGGTACGTCGAGGTCTGCGTCACAGTCGGGACATTTTGCTTTGTTCATTGCCTTCACCTCTTGGGGCTTTACATTTCCAGTTTGCTTAATCATTTTTGCAATCACGTTTCTAATTGTTGGAAATGTCAATCTGATTGACTCGGGTTTCTTTTAAACATTGCGACTTATTTATAACATATTAAGCTTCTAATGTCCCAAATGGTACAAAATTCCATGCTGTGAGCTTGGAAAATTTCCCGAAAACAGCGAACTCAAGGCTTACGCTGCAACGGAATCCGCACCAACCCAAGCACAATAGTACAGAAACCGTTAAATTTCTACGCAACCAACATTAAAGCAGGCGAAAAGCATGGACGAAACCGACAAGCAAATAATCCGAATCCTAAAAGACGACGGCAGAGCAGGCTACAACGACATCGGAAAAAAAATCGGCTTATCCGAAGGCGCAGTACGAAAACGAATCAAAACCCTAACTGAAGCAGGTGTCATACGAAAATTCACCGTCAAAGTCGGCGTAGCCGAAGGCGCTGAAGCAATAACACTGCTGGCGACGAACCCTTCTTATCCAACACAAGAGGTCTCAAAGCACATACGGGAAATCCCCAACGTGGAAACGCTCTACGAAGTCACAGGCGAATACGACATCGTCGCCGTCATCAGCGGCATGAGCGTCACAGAAGTCAACGAGTGCATCGAGAAAATCCGCCGAGTAGAAGGAATAATGAAAACCAACACAATGATAGTCCTACGCAGCTGGTAAACTCAAATTAGACCCCGTCAACCTTTTCACCATTTGGTCACGAGCAGTACAATAATATCTGCCAATATTATGGTCCGCGAGAAGCTGAAAAATCAACATATGTAGCCGCGTCAACGTGAACCTCGAACCCGCCGTTTGAAGTGGTTTTAGCTTTGGCGTTCAGCAAACGGACTTCAACACCGTTTCTTAACAGTGGCTCAAGCTCATCGACCTTCTCGTTCCAAGCCACCACCGTAACCTCGCCCGAATCATCTGCAAGCACAAACCGCAAAACCTTACCATTGGTCTGGTCTTGCCGCGTGAACGTGGACGAAGGAAAAATCTCTTTCACTTTACCAGCCAATTGCACTTGCAACTGTGTTTTGGTTATATCCCCACATTTCGTGGAGAAACGACTTATGAAAGGAAAACCTGCTTCGTCAACGTCTTGCGGGTTAACCTCGACTTTGCTTTTCGCGCCCAAGTGCAGTTCAGTCTGGCCGTTGCGATCTTCCCGGGTGTACGCGTGGCTGAAACTGGCAATTTGCCCAGCCATCAACTCTCCAGACTCAATTAAGCTTGTTTTGTCGTTCCACAGCATAACCCGTAGCAAACCAGCCCTGTCAACGATTAGTAGGCTCGCATACTTGCCAGACTGCTTTCCTTCAAAACTTTTAACGGGAAAAATAGCCACGATGCGTCCCGAAACAGTGACATCGTTCAGCCTAGGAACTAGCAAACTGATTGATAAACAGCAGTTATAGGTCTTTTTCTGGGGAACTTCAACGCCGTGCCTAGCAGCAATCAACCGAAGAAGAGTTTCGTCTTCTATTAAGCCGCCAGTCTTCCTTTTCTCAGTCTCAAGTGCCTGAAGAATTTGGGTTCTGGTGATCTCTGGATTCTTGGAAAGAACCGATTGGATAACCTCTTCATCAGCCATATATCGAAAGTCCCGCCACGGATAAAGAATTCAGTCTGTATTAAAACTGTTTTTGCCTAAATGCCAAAGTCCTGCTACGTTTATTAAAACCATTATTCACCTTATGAAATGAGCATACGGGAGAAAAAGGCGAAAGTTGACTGAAGCAGGAACTCTCTTTGCTGCAGGCATTGCGCTAATTTTCGTTGGAATACTCATCATCATAGTCGCTGTTCTCTTGCTCTCCATTCGAGGAGCTGGGAAAGGGAAAGTCAGAGGCGGCGGCGCCATCATAATCGGCCCCATTCCAATTATCTTTGGGACAGACAGGAAATCGCTTAAAATTGTCGTGTTGCTGTCTCTTGCGCTTACGATACTGCTTCTAGTCGTGACGATTGTCTACTGGTTGTTAAGGTGATCTGTCATGGGCGAAAATAAGAACGAGAAATCGGAAAATGATGAAGAGGGAATTCAAGTTTCCAGCAGGTTCTTCATGCTGTTGGTGCTCGGTTTCGCCGTTGTCATCATCGGCATAATTCTTATAATAGTTGCTTCTTTGCTTGGAGGTGGTTCAGCAAGCGTTGGCGGAGTAATCTTCATTGGTCCGTTTCCGATTGTGTTTGGCGCTGGACCTGGCGTGGCATGGCTATTTCTGATAAGCATAGTAATTTCTGTCGTAATGATTGTAGTTTTTGTCCTGATGAGAAGAAGAAATTATGGAGTCTAGCGATCAGGCGCTCTCGTTTGCTGGTTCGTCTTCTTTGCCGTGGAACATGTACAAGAATATCAAGACTAAAGCAATGAACGTGGATGTCATGAGGATATATTCCATGGTTTGGAAGTAAGCGCCTAAATCCATTCGGGTTCCCCTGTTTTACCTTACTCATGTAACGTTTTAATATTTAAGGAGTAGCTTTTTTCCACTCCTCCATCAGCGAAGCATACAGCTCATCATTCTCTTCTATGGTCTCGTACCAGCCTAGGTTGCGGGCGATTTTCTGAGCGATGAGGTGATAGCACAAGTGGACTTTGCGGTCTAACACGCGGAAGTAGAAGTCGTCACAGGTGCAGAACTCCGCTTCAGGCATCAAAAGGTAATCTCTTTCCCTGCCGACGACTATCCAGATGGTTCTGCCGCTGGGTTTGAAAATGTACTTCTTCACGCGGTTTTCTTTCAGCGCGTCAAGGGCTTTCGTGAACCTTTGACCAAACAGATCATAGAGATCGGTTAGGTTTTTGCCTGAGAGTTTTCCCTGTGCTTTGGCTTCGCGGCAAATGGCGTTTAATGTTTCGATTTCGGAATTTTCACCCATTTTACAGGCACAGCTAATTAAGAGAATCACAGGCGGCGTTTAGTTAACGTCGATTTGTTCGCCTTCAGGTTTCTTCGGAGCTTCTGCCTTCGGGATGACGACTTCCAGTACGCCGTTCTTGTAGGTAGATTTTGCGTCTCTGACTCTTACTTTCGTGGGCAGCGTGACTTCTTTATAGTATTTGGATTGTGGCGTGTCAACAGATATGGTTAGCGAATCTTCTGTTCCGTGAAGCTTAATGTCGCTTTTCTCAACGCCCGGCATCTCCACGACCACACGGATTTCATTGTTTGTTTCAACGATATCCACTAGCGGTTCGCGCTCCTCCTTTACCTGTGGACCTTTGAGGCTTTTCTTAATGTTGCCGAACTCGCGGATTTCAGGCTTGCCGTCAGGACCGATTTTCATGCTGTAGCCATAGACGAAGGGACCAAGCTCTTTCACCGTGCTGCCGTCTGGGAGTTTGCGCTCTTTCACGTAATCTTTGGGAACATTTTCCGTGAATTTCTTGAATTCGTCGTCCATCATTCTTTCCATCTCGTGGAACATGCGGTCTATGTCGCCGAAAAGCGGGTCTCTGCCGCGTCGTCTTCTGAACCATTCAGGGTAATCTTCATCGTCTTGTGACATTTGGCTTTCACCACATTAACTTTAACCATCGGTTTCTATAAGTTTTTTGCCAGAAAAGGT
>DATEAU010000126.1:0-5782 GCA_035288165.1 Bathyarchaeia archaeon | reverse complement strand
GATTACAAAAAGGTTGAGCCTGCTTGAGCCTAAACCTATCGGTCAGATCAATTGTAGCGCTTGCGGAAAACTGTTTCAGCCTAGGCGAGCTAAGAGGTTTAAGCAGAAATTCTGTCAAGAATGTGTGAAGAAAAAGTTCGGCAGCCGCGAATGAGAAAAATCAATACGAAGTTACAACTGCCACCACAATCGAGGAAGCAAAACAAGTACTACGCGCAGGCTTCGACTACCTCACCGAAAAGAACGGGATTATGCTCTTCAGAAAGCCAAAGAGTTTTCAAAAAGTAAGCGTTTAAACGGAGGGTTAAATGTATAAGCTTTTATAAGAATGTTAATGAGAATTGAGTAAACGAGCATGTTACACATCTCCCAGTATGAGGGCGCAGACTAAATGCCCTACATCAAGAAAATCGAGCTGAAAGGCTTCAAATCGTTCGGGCCGCAAACAGTTAAAGTAGTTCAAAAAAGGCTTCACCGCCATAACGGGTCCGAACGGGAGCGGCAAGACCAACATCATGGACGCCATGCTCTTCTCGTTGGGCGAGTTGAGCACGAGAAGGCTCCGCGCTGAAAACGCCGCCAAGTTGATTTTCCACGGTTCCGAAACCGCGGGTTTGGAAAAGTCGAAGATGGCGAAGGTGATTATACAGTTTGACAATTCAGATGGTATCATGCCTGTTGACACCGTGACCGTCACGGTTTCACGCGAGGTCTACAGGAACGGGCAAAGTGTGTACAGGCTTAATGGCCGACGTATCTCTCGGCAGCACATTCTTGAAATCCTGTCCATGGCGGCGATAAGCAGCGCCAGCCAGAATATTATCCCACAGGGGACCATAACGAGGTTAACCGACGTTAACCCGATGGAGCGCCGAAAAATCGTCGAAGACCTGGTCGGAATAGCCCAGTACGACGCTGAAAAAGCCGAGGCGGAAGAAAAGCTTCGTTCGGCAGACATCTCAATCCGCACAGCGATGGGCAGAGTTGACGAAGTGCAGAAACGTCTTGACGATTTGGAGCGGGAACGGAACGAACTCTTAAGGTACAACTTCATCGAGAACGAGACGAAGAAATTCGAGGCTGTCCAAGTCAGCCACGCGGTTGCACAGATAAACGCGAAGGTGGCGGAAACCAGTGCTCAAGCCGAAAAAGTCAGGGGCAGAGTGGAAAGACTACGTGAACTCCGTGGAGGACGCAGGCTCAAAAGAAGAGAAATCGAAGGCGAGTGGCGAAAGTTAAGCGGAGAAATCGTCGAGGAAGGCGGCTCCCAAGTCATGAAAGTCCAGATTCACATCGGTGACATAAAGTCGAAACTCACCGAGCTAAACTCGAGAATTAGCTCTGGACAATCAAGCCTCGAAGGCTTAAAACGCGTAGGAGAAAACAATCAACAACAGTATCAAAGCATAAGGAACGAAATCAGGGAAAACCGCTTAGCCATCAGGAAACTCAAAACCGAAAACGACACGATTCAATCCCAATTAACCGCCAAACAAACAGAACATGACGCTCTCGCTCAGGACTCAGCCCAACTCTGGGGCGACCTCGGCGAAAACAGTAAGAAAATCCGAGAAATCCAACTGAAAATCGACAACCACTACAAACGCCTAGCGTACCTGCGGTCAGAATACGCCAAGAGCCAAAACGCGATGCAACTCAACAACGGAAGACTCAAGGAACTTAATTCGCGCAAAGAACGTTTCAACCAGACTCTCGCCGAAATCGAGAATTCCCTAAATGAGCTTGACAAAGTTCAGAAAGAACAGAAAGTGCAACTCAAGAACCTAGAGCGAACTATCGAACGCAAGAAAATTCAGAAAGAAGCCGTGGAAAGCGAAGTCGCCGAAGCAGGAAAAATTGCTGGTTCCGCCAAGGATGCAGTCATCGAATTCATAACTCAGCGAGAACTGGCGGAAACCGTGGCGGCTGAAGAAAAAGCCCTCAGAAGCATAGAGGAAATGGGCGAAGTCGGAGCCATCACCGGCATCTACGGACGACTACGCAACCTCATCAAGATGGACCGTTCCTACAAGAAAGCCATAGAAGCCGCAGCATCTGGCTGGCTGGAAGCACTAGTCGTCAAAGACGTGCAAGCCGCATTCCTGTGCACGGAAACACTAAGAAAAATGAAGCTGGGCAGAATAAAAATCATCCCGCTCGAAGGCGCAAAAAACCCGCGCTCTCTTAAATTGCCTGAACGGCAAGGTGTCAGCGGTCAAGCTTCCGCGTTCATAAAATGCGACCGCAGTTACGAACCAGCGGTCAACTACGTCTTCGGCGACACTATTGTTGTCGTGGACGATAAGACGGCGTTTGCGCTTTCCAGCCAAGGCTACCGCGCAGTCACTGTCAATGGCGACCTTTACGAGTCTGGCGGTGCTTTCGAAAGCGGTTACTACCGTGCCCCGATAGATTTTAGCACGATTATTCCTAGCGAGAACGCGATTAAAAGCCTCGATGAAGCAGTAAATGCTCTCCAGAAGCACCTGTCTCAGCGAGATTCAGATATAACGGTCTTTCAAGAGGAGATTGAACGGACGAAAATCGAGATGACACGGCTGTCAGGTGCTATCGCCACGCTTGACAGGGAAATGTCCAGAGTAAGGCACAGTGTTAAGCGAACCCAGAGCAACGTCAGACGCGTGGAAAAATACAGCCTGAAAATCGAAAAGGACGTGGAAATTGAGAAGGCAAGGATAACCGTTTACCGGTCTGAGAGGAGCGCAATTCAAAAAGACTTGCAGAAACTCCAGACTGAACTCGCGGAGATGCGGAAGAAAACTGATGTCGGGCACATTCAGGAGATGGAAGTAAAGCGGGAACAGCTTGCCGAGGAAATCAACACTCTACGACAGAAGCTCGGCACCGTCCAAGTCGAATTTTCCACGCTCCAATCAAAGTTTGACAACGTTTTGCGTGTCGGCTATGAGAACTCAAAGATTCAACTCTCAAAAGTTGAACAGCAACAACGGAAAGTGGAGAAGGAAACTGCCGACGCACTTCAAGAACGTGAATCTCTAAAGACGGAACTTAACGAACTTGAGAAAAACCGCGTTGAACTCTCCAAAGCCATTTTCTCCGCACGGGAGGAATCCAAGAAATTCACGACGCAGATCGACGCCATCGACACCGAGCTCAAATTGTACGATGCGGAGTATGAGCAGGCAGAAATGCTCCAGAACCAGCTTCAACTTAGCGTCCAAACCACTATGCTTCGGCTCCAGCAACACATAAGCCAACTCAGGCAGTTCGGCTACGAGCAACCGCTGCAAACCACGGAGAAACAGGTCCAAGAAGCAGAAACATCAATCAAAATGATGCGCTTCGAGCTGGAACGAATAGGCGCCGTCAACCAGCTAGCTATGTCCCATTACGCCGAGCAGATTTCACGTTACAGAGAATTATCCTTGCGCTTGAATGAGCTTGAAAGAGAAAAGCAAGCCATAGTGCAATTCATGGATGAAATCGAAGCAAAAAAACGCAAGGTCTTCATGGACGCGTTCGAAAAAATCAACGTGAACCTGAAGAAATACTTCTCAAAACTCACGGGAGGCGGGGGTTCGACGCTGCAGCTGGAGAATCCTGAGGAATGCTTCTCAGGAGGTATTGACATGATGGTACAGTTCCCCAACAAGCCCTCCATAGTGGTGAGTGGTGCAAGCGGCGGCGAACGCTCAGTTGCCGCGGTCGCTTTTATTTTCGCCCTGAAAGAGTTTACTCCCGCCGCATTCTACATCCTCGATGAGATTGACGCGCATTTGGATGCATATCACGTTTCGAAGCTCGCCGATGTTCTGTTGGAGGAGTCGGAGAAAATCCAGTTCATAGTAATCACGTTAAAGCCTGAAATGGTGAACCGCGCCCAACGAGTTTACGGCGTCTACGAACGCAACGGAGTCTCAAGCGTCATAACCACGAAGTTCTTGGAGGCGACACATTAAGATGTCAACTGGCATAAAGCGACCGTTCTATCTGCGCCCTCCGTGGAACATACTGTTTGAAATAAGCAAGTTCGAGAAGCTTACGCCTTGGAACGTGAACATCGCTTACCTACTTAACTCGTTCCTGACGGAAATGGAAAGAACGGGGAAAGTGGACTTCCGCGCTTCAGGCGTGGCGTTGGATTCGTCCGCGCTCATCTACCTAATGAAGTCTAAGCTTTTGCTGACTCTGCAGGAGCCACCTGCGCAACCGAAGCCTCCAGGCGATTATGTTCCGCCCCCGCTTTTCTTGCCATTGCGGCATGAGTTAACATCCACCACCATACACCATCTATTGGAGGTCTTGGATGACGTGTTGAAGGGTGAGAAGCTGTCGCATCTTGATAGGGTTGTTCCGCAGCCTGTTCTTCCAGCGTTTTCTGATTTGATGCCGCAGTTTGATGCTTTCTTGCAGGAAATCGAGGTGCAGATGGATGAGCTGTACGATTTGCTTTGTGAGAAGGTGAAGGGCACGGGAATAATCGAATTCACGGCGTTGGCTAAAGGAATCTCACGAATCGAAGCCATACGCATGTTTATCTTGTTATTATTCTTGGCACAGGACGGGAAAGTGAGCCTGTGGCAGAACGAGGAAACCGAGGAAATGTACATAGCCGTGGGGAGTTTGAACCTTGCAGGAAACCAACAACCAGCCAAGTAACTCGAACGCTGAAACGCAGCAAGATCACGAAGCCGAGAAGACTAAGCATAGCTTGGCGTTGCTGGAGGCAGCGCTGTACGTGGCTGGCAAACCCTTAGACCTCAACGAGCTTTGCGCGGTTCTGGGTACGCGGTCGAAGAAGAAGGCGAAAAAACTCGCTACAACTCTCCTGCAGGAGTACGCGGCGCGCAACACGGCGCTGGAGATATTGGAGTTGAAGGACGAACGTTACGTGCTCCAGGTCAAGGCGGATTTTACGCCGCTTGTAAAGCGGCTGGTGAATCGTCCGTTGCTGTCTTCAGGCCCGCTGAAGACGCTTTCTTACATTGCTTACAGGCAGCCGATTTCGCAGAAGAGAGTCATCGAGGTCCGAGGGCAGCACGCGTACGGGCACGTTAAGATCCTGAAAGAAATGGGATTAATTGGTGCTGAACGTAGCGGGCGTTCGATGGCGTTGAAGACGACGGATTACTTCGCAGACTACTTCGGGCTAATCCATGACACCACTTTGATGAAAAAGGAGCTGAAACGTATTTTCGGTGCAGCCTTAACGGATGAGAGCCGACCCTAAGACGGATACGTTTATATTGAAAATAACGGTTTTAGTCCACACTCACTCAGGTGTCTAAGATATGTCAGTTTGGCACGGAACCTTACGCAAACGCAAACTATCCGGTGGCAGGAAACGAGCCTACCGCGTCAAGAGAAAGTTCGAGGCGGGCACTTTTCCAGCGGAGACTACGCTTGGAGAGCCGAAACGGAAAACCGTAAGAGGATTCGGCGGCAACACCAAAGTCAAAACCTTCACCGACAAATTCGCATCCGTTACAGACCCGAAAAGCGGGAAAACTGAGAAAACCGAGATTCTTCGCGTCGTCAAAAACAGGGCAAACGTCGATTACAACCGAAGAGGCGTAATCACTAAGGGTGCTGAAATAGAAACTGGGTTGGGTTTGGCACGTGTTACGTCTAAGCCTGGAAGCCACGGCGTTATAAATGCTGTTTTAATGGGCAAAGAAGAAAAAAGCTAAATTTTACTTCTGCGGTTGAGGTTCGCTTCGAATCTTCACTAACTGTTTAGCAAGGTTTTTTATTATCTGCTCTTTCGGAGTTTTCTTCTCAACCAAAATGCTCCCCGTCT
>DATEAU010000125.1:0-2080 GCA_035288165.1 Bathyarchaeia archaeon | reverse complement strand
TTGTCGTCAGGAATTAGACTCAACTTTGTTACCTCCAACAATAATTGTGACTTTTCTTATGGAACTATGTTTGTTTTCTCCCATATTATCTTTATGAGTCTAACTCCAAACTTTGCCATTCAAGAATCGATACCAACAGTGTTTGCGCTTCCGTTTGAGACGAAATCCATATTAGTGTCACGGCAGAAAGTTTTTGTTAACTCGAGAGAGGCAGAGAGATTTTGGTAAAACTTTATGCAAACGCCCAGTTAATCCAAGACTACAAAATCGCCCTCGACGATGGCAGGGCATACGGCCTAATCGTGGATTTAGCTTCGGACACCAGCGAAGGGTTTGGTCCAACAAGTCTTGAGCTGTGCGTGATGAGCCACGCAGGCTGCTACGCGACGATTTTTGCTTTGACAGCGGCGAAAATGCGGATTCCCCTGAAAGGCTTAAAGGTTAAGGTTGAGGCTGTGAAGACGGATGCGGCAGGCACCATAACCGAAGAAGCTTTCGATATCGTTGTCGAGACTGATGCGCCAGAGGGCAGGATTAAGAGGTGCCATGAGCTGACTTTGAATTGTCCTGTTGGGAAGATTTTTGAGAAAGCAGGTATCAAAATAACGTATAACTTGAAAAGGATGGATAAAAATGAGTAAAGTTACCCTTGCAGAAAACATCTATTGGGTCGGCGCTGTCGACTGGAACATAAGGGATTTCCATGGTTACATCACGCGGAGAGGAACCACATACAACGCTTACTTGATTGTGGATGATAAGGTCGCGTTGATTGACACTGTTCGGCACACGTTCTCAAACGACCTTCTCAGAAACGTCTGCGACATCATCAACCCCGAAAAAATAGATTACATCATCGTGAACCACGTGGAGATGGACCATTCCAGCGCTTTGCCCTTGGTCAAGGAGTACATGAAAAACGCAACCGTCATCGCTTCGCCGAGGGGGAAAGAAGCCATAATCCAGCACTACGGCGACCACTTCAAAATTGAAACCGTCAAGACAGGCGACCAACTAAAACTCGGTAAAAGAACGCTCCAGTTTGTTGAGGCGCCTATGTTGCATTGGCCTGACAGCATGTTCACGTACGTTTTGCCAGATAAGATTTTGATGCCGAACGACGCTTTCGGGCAGCACCTCGCCACCTCGCAACGGTTCGACGACGAAGTGGATGAGCATGTTTTGATGGAGGAGGCGGCGAAGTACTATGCTAATATTTTGATGCTTTTTGGGTCGCTGATAACGCGGAAGGTCGAGGAAGTTGGGCAGTTGGGCGTTGCTCCGGTGATGATTGCTCCGAGCCATGGAGTAATCTGGCGGTCGAACCCCGCGAAAATCGTTAACGCTTACTTGGATTGGAGCGTGTGTAAAGCTAAGCGGAAAATCGCGATTGTCTACGATACGATGTGGGGCAGCACCGACAAAATGGCGAAAGCAATAGCTGAAGGCGCAGTCAGCCAAAGTGTCGACGTGAAGATTTTGAAACTGCGAGCCGCAGACCTAACGGATATCGTGACGGAAATCTTGGACTCCAAAGCAGTCATAGTCGGTTCCCCAACGCTGAACAACCAGATGTTCCCCACGTTAAGCTGGTTCCTCACGTACATCACGGGCTTAAAGCCGAAGGATAAGGTTTGGAGTTTCTTCGGCTCCTACGGTTGGGGTGGTGGCGCAGTGAGAGGCATGACGGAGATGGCACAGAAAGCAGGCTTCGAAGTTCACGAGCCTGGAATTGAAGTCAAGTATATTCCGAGTGCTGAGGATTTGAAGGAGTGCTTTGAACTGGGCAAACAAATCGCAACAGAAATCAACGTCTAATTCCTTTACTGCCGTCATGAATCATTCGCAGCTTCGCGAGAATAGCGAAAAGTTAGAACAAACCTTATTTTGCGCTTCAAGTATGAAAGTTATACTAGTTGGGAACAGTATGGGACAGGAAGAAACGGCGATTGCAATCGTGGGAACAAAAGGCCAAATAGTTATCCCGCAAAAACTAAGAAAAGAATTAAACATCGTTGCGAAAACCAAGCTGGCTATTTACAGGAAAGACGGTAAACTCGTAGTAACAAAGCTAAATGTT
>DATEAU010000124.1:0-6895 GCA_035288165.1 Bathyarchaeia archaeon | reverse complement strand
ACGACCAGGATTTGGCTCCTGAAGAAAGAGAAGAACTCATGCGTTACTTGCTGAATAGGATGAGCAAGGGCTGCAAAACCACAATTTTAACGACCGCGCCGCAACTCGCCAGAGTCGCACTTCAATGCCAAGGACCCGCGGGAACAGGCGAAGTGACCATGTCGATGGCGCACATGCAAACCGCCAAAGTGAGCAAAAAAGCCGTGCCGCTAGCGGATTTCATCGGCGGCTGTGGAGCAGGAAGACTCTACTGCTCGCTCTCCCCCAAAGGCGACGTTCACCCGTGCGTTTTTCTCCCCATAAACGTTGGCAACTTGAAGACCGAAAAATTCAGCGATGTCTGGTTGAACTCGAACCTATTCAACGCGTTACGGGATAGAGATAATTTGAAGGGTGCTTGCGGAAAATGCAGCTACAAGTATACATGCGGTGGTTGCCGAGCACGAGCAAAAGCATACTACGAGGATATACAGGCATCCGATCCAGGCTGCGTGTTGGCGAAGCAAACGGAAGGTGCCTGAAAATGGAGCCGAAAACGGTCAAAATCACCAGAGCAAACAAACGAACAATTGAAATTCTAGAGGAAGCAGTCAAGGACACGGGGCTGCGTGGGAAACGGAAGATTTTCGTGAAGCCCAACATGAGCCACCCCGAATACGTTCCTGGAGTGGTGACGAGTCCTGCGCTGATTCGTGAAGTAGTCGGGCTGCTACGTGACGGCGCTGAAGAAGTTGTCGTCGGCGAATCCAACGGGTTCAACTATCCCTGCCAGAGCGCTTTCGAGAAAACGGGGGTTGAGGCGGCAGTTAAGGAGGCAGGCGGCAAGGTGATTAATCTCTCAGAGGATAAATTGGTTAGAGTGAAAATCGAGAACGGCATCGGAGTGAAAGAGCTGCTCCTACCCAAAACCGTGTTGGAAGCCGACGCCGTCGTTGACTTGGCGCTCATGAAGACACACGAGTTCACCGCGTACAGCGGAGCCATCAAGAACCTGTTCGGCTGCGTACCCAGCAACAAACGCATCTACCTGCACCCATACCTGAGCGAAGTCTTCTACAACCTCTACGCTATTCTTAAACCGCAGTTGACCGTGATGGATGCGCGAGTGGCAGTGGAAGGAAACGGACCGACCAAAGGAAAATCCGTCAAGATGGACCTGATTTTGACCAGCAACGACGCGTTGGCTACGGACTTAATCGCGTCGAAAATTATGGGTTTGAGGTTGAAGGAAATCAGCTACCTCAGCTACATAGCTAAGAGAACGGGGCTAACCGAGCAAGCCATATCCTTGAACGGCTTGAAGGTTTCCGAGGTTCAGCGAAACTTCGAACGACCAAAAATTGATTTGCCTGTGAAGGCGCAGATGGAGATTTACAAGCATGAGTACCTGACGAAAGTGCTCTTCTGCTCGCTGGATGTCGTCAAGCTCTTTCAGAGAATAACTAACACATACAGGCAAGACCCCCGAAAAAGCTAAGACACCTATGTGGGTGGTGATTTCACATATATCTGAATGCTTCTGCTCCAGAGCCTCACGCTAGGATATTGTGCGCTTTCCAATTCAAGATCAAACTTGAGTGGTTGTATATTTGGGGGAGTTTCTTCGGTGAGGTCAACAGTTAAGGTTGTCGAATTGGCTCCATGGGCTTTTAGAATTACTGCATTAGGTTGAACGGTGGCGTTAAACCAAGGTGCCCAATCAAAGGCTTCGATATTGGTTTTTATTGTTACGGTAATTTCTTTATCGAGATTCGAGATGAGTAATCATTTTCACGCTAGCGCTTGCGTCTGGAGTCAGGGTGATATTCCGTATATCGTTTTCAAAATTGAACTGCAGGGGTATGAATCCTTTGCCATCAGGGATAGCACCCCATTTAGGGTAGATAAAAACGAAGGAATAGATACCTAAGCTGATTACCAAGATTATTGCTGCAGCTACGATTAGAAAGAACGTCTTTTTCAAAGGCAAGCCCACAGATTAACTATTAGGGTTGAAAAAATAAATCATTTTCGGACTAACTAGATATTCACGAAAAAAGGGAACAGGACCACAAAACAAAGCTCTAATCCAAAAGGATAAGGACTAAACAATTTTCTGGATTACTTAACTTTCAACGTTTCGTCGTAAACCTTAAGCACCTTCTTCACTATAATGCGCCAGTCAAATCGTTCCTCAATTGTCCTACGCGCTTGAAACGCCATTTCCTGAGCCGCCTCAGGATGTTCTAGGAGATACAGTATCCTGTCGGAGAATTTTGTGGGGTTGAACGGTTGGCACATGAACCCGTTCTTGCCATTCTCGATGGTTTCGGGGATGCCGCCCACGTTGGTTGTCACGACGGGCAACTGGCTTGAAAGCGCTTCTAGCACGGCGAAGGGATGGTGCTCATAAAATGTGGAGAACGCGAACACGTCCGCTGCCTGATACAGCTTAGGCAGTTTTTTATCAGGGAAATAGCCTGTGAAGACGATGTTGTCTCTGACGCCGAGACGCGTGGCGTGATTAATCAACTTTTTCATCTCGTCGCTCTGCCCTTTTCCCGAAATCACGAACTTGGCGTTCTTGAACCGTTTGACAACGCGGGGCATGCTTTCGATTAGCGTGAACAATCCTTTTCGGGCGTACAAGCGACCAACTGAAAGAATTGTAATGTCGTCGGGTCGGAAGCCTAGGTCGGTCTTGGCTTTTCGCTTGTCCAGTGTTGGCTTGAACTTGTTGATATCAACGCCGTTGTGGATGACGCGGATTTTGCTTTCGTCCATCTTGTAGAAACGGTGAAGTTCCCTGCGTGTAAAATCGCTAACCGCGATAATCCTGTTCGACCGCTTAAGGATCCGTTCCTCAAAAATCCGCAAGAACCAGTTGAAGCTCAACAAGAACTTCTCATTCGAGTTAAGCCTACTGTACGATTCCCCACGTATGGCTTCAGCCTCACCTTTCCACGTCGAATGCACCGTGGAAATCAACGTTCTTCCGAAGCCCGCGGGGACAGCGAAGTTAGGCACCAACGGCAGGTTAACATGCGTAATGTCCACGTTGGCGGTGTCGCGAACGCTGTTCAACTTTCTGAGCGAAGAGGCTGCGAACATGAAAGACTTCACGATGGGCGCCTTGAACACTTTAAGAAAGTAGACAATCAGCTGTTCGTTCACTTGGACGTCTCGGGCTTCGTCGTAGCCTGTAACGATGCTGACGCGATATCCCTGCTTCATGAGCTCCCTGGAAAGGTAGTAAACGTAGGCACCTGTGCCGCCTGCTAGCGGAAGGTACTCGGGCGAGATGAAGCAAACTCTCGTCACTTCGCTCCAACCTTCCTGTTTCCGATGACGTTGACCGCCGTGATTGCAGCGCCCGCCAGCCATGCAAAAGCCCTGACGTAATAGAGAACAACAAGCAGCATCGCCGAACCATCCTTGAACTTGATGGAAGCCTTTACCGCGGAAAAAACGAAATAGAAAAACATGAATAACAGGATTAACGCTGAAAACCACCATAGCGGACGCAGGATTTCTGGGATTCCGAGAAGGAAAAAACCCAAAACAGCTATGAGCAGGGCAGGTTGAATGTTCATGCCGAAATCCGTTATCTCGTCGCCCTTCGCCAAACCCACGTGCTTGAAGTAAAGCTTAACCGTGTTCTTACCGTACTGCAACTGCTGCCTAAAGTAAGCTCGTACCGTCGGTCTGTTGAAATGGTAACACGTTGCGGTTCGCTCGAAAGCAATCCTGTAGCCTAAACGGCTTATCCTGAACCCCAGTTCAGTGTCGTACTGCGACGGGAACCCTTCGTCGAAACCGCCAACCTCTTCCAAGACGCTTTTCTTGAGCAATAGGTTCATCGTGGCGACTCGCCCCACGTAATCGCCTATTCGTGCGTAGCGAGATTTTATGTCGTATCCGATGCTTCTCGCCAAAGGGTTCTCAGCGTTCCAAGTTTCGATGTTGCCGCTTACTCCAGCCGTCTTCGGCTCACCCAAACGAGCAATTAGCTTCTTCAGCCAGGTTCGCTCAACTTTCGCGTCCGCGTCGACGAAACCAAGGATTTCGTAACTGGCGATTTTCATAGCGAAGTTGTACGCGGCAGGAGCGTTTAGCGGCTTGGAGAAGGCTTTGACTGGGTAAGTTTCGGCTATCTGAAGGGTTTTGTCACTGGAGACCGCGTCAATGACAATCACTTCCACGGAGTCTTTGGGGTAGTCGAGTTCAAAGATGCTCGTAAGGCATTCGCCGATCGTCTGTTCGTTGTTCCGAGATGTAATAACTATGGAGACTTTGGCAGGTTCAGCGTTGTTGTTCACTGTTCTTGATCAACCCTTCAAGTAAGAGGTGATTATTGACATTAGAATTTTGAAGCCGTCAACAATCGGGTCCAGCCTTGATCTTCCGTAGGTTCGTTGTTCGAAACTCACGGGGACTTCCGCGACTCTGAACCCTCTCTGGGCAATTTTCACGAGCATCTCAGACTCTATCTCGTATCCACCCGAGTTCAAACTTAGATCCTTCAAAACCGAGGATTTCATTATACGGTAGCCCGATTGAGAATCAGAAACCGACGCTCCAGTGAGAATTTTGACCAGCAAATTAAAGATACGAACGCCAGCAGCGTTGAACTTCTTGCCTGAAACAGGCTTTTTTCTGAGGAATCGGGAGCCAATAACGAGGTCGGCTTGGTCTTGAAGAATAGGCATGAGCAAGAGCGGCATCTCCTCTGGGTGGTTCGACCCATCTGAATCTATCGTGACTATTATTTCACCTTTCGCTTTGATAAAACCTACGCGTAAAGCATAACCTTTGCCCATATGTTTTTTCAGTGAGTAAACCTTCGCGTGCTGGCTTAGAGAAATCTCCGCTGACCTGTCTCTTGAACAGTCATCTACGACTATTATTTCTTTTTCGAATCCGATTTTCTGCATTGTTGCTTTAACGCGGTTGATAACGTCGCCTATGGTGTGTTCCTCGTTGAAGGCTGGAATTACCACGGAAAGCAGTGGCTTTTTTTTAGGCATTTGTTTAGATGCTAAATGAAAGAATTTATAAACTTTGGCTGAGTTTTTATCAGGCACCGAGTTAAGTAATAATTGATGCGTTTAAAATGGAAAACAACAGAACCCAGACATCGAAAACTGACAGAGTGATTTGGTTTTCCATGTGGTTTTTGTGGGCAATCGCAACCTTTGGCGTAGCGTTTTTCCCTTTATTTTACTATTCAATCGAGAGGAGAAACTTTCATTTCAAGAGGCAACGCGAGTTGGAAAGCAAAATTGCGGCTTTCCAAGGGAAGGAGTGGCATTCAAATCCAGTTCCCGACAGAAACTCCAAGTTGTGGGCAGCTTCAATAATCCTTATTCTGCCTGTGTTCGTCATTGTGTATTTTTTGTCTAAGGATTTGCTAACCCATGAGAGGCGACAGAAAGAGTTTTTCGCAACCGTTTATCCTGATTTGAGGTATGTGCCGCAAAAGATTTCAACAAGGAATTGCGCTTTGATTACAGTTGCCACGTTAGGGATTGGGGTCATTTATTGGCTTTACAAGATTGTGAATGTTTATAATAATCATTTTAAGGAGCAGCACCATATTGAACATGAGATGCTTACGCTGATGGAGGCGAAGAGCCATGGCGAGTCCGTGTAAGAAACGTAGGTTTGTCAGCCACGGCGGAGACGTGTGGGGATTCAGCAGAAAATACAACATTCCCCTTGAGAAGGTTCTTGACTTTAGCGGACCAATCAATTTTCTTGGACCTTCTCCGAAAGCAGTTGAAGCTGTCAAGAAGAATGCTAAGTTAATGAGGTTTTATCCGGACCCGAACCCCGTGGAGTTGAGATTGGAAATCGCCAAGTATGTGGGGCAAAGCGTTGACGAAGCGAATATAATTTTGGGGAATGGCTCAATCGAGCTCATTTATATGATTGTGGAAGTTTTCCCCTGTAATTTTAAAGCTGTTATTCCTGTGCCGTCGTTCACGGAGTACGAGAAGGCTGTTTTGAGGGTTCATGGCGAACCTGTTTTTGTGCAGTTGCCGGGAGACTTCGCCTTGGAAACGGAGAAGATTAAGAAGGCAATAACGGACGACACGCGAATAGTATGCATTTGCAATCCGCACAGCCCCTCTGGAAGACTCTTCGATGAAGAAGCAATTTTGGACATTGTTGACTTCTGCCACAAAAAGGACGTTATCGTCAGCGTTGACGAGAATTATATTGAATTCTCAGATAAATGCAACGCAAGCACGGTGGCTGGCTACGTAAAGAAGTATGAAAATCTTTTTGTGATAAGGTCGGTCACAAAATTTTATGGAATGCCTGGCATACGATTCGGCTACGGCATAGCCGCGGAAAGACTCATAGATGAGCTTCAGACGGTTAGGCAGCCGTGGAGCATAAATACGTTAGCTGGTTATGCGACGTTGGCAGCGCTCAAAGACACAGATTTCATTGAGAACACTAAGCGCACGATTGCGAAGGAAAAGGCTAAATTTGCTAAAATGCTGGGCGAACTTGGATTGCAGGTTTTTCCGTCAGAAACTAACTTTCTGCTCGTAAAAATTCTGAAACGCAAAATTACTTCCACCGAGTTAAAAGAGCTTATGGGGAAAGAAGGCATTCTAATTAGGGACTGTAGCACGTTTGTGGGTTTGGATGACAGTTACTTCAGGGTTACTGTTAGGTCAGCCAGAGAAAACGCGAAACTAGAAGCAACGCTTAAAAACGTGCTTTAACAAGACTCGTTAAAAATAGTTGCGAAGAAAACAGCTCGCTCTGATAGCGAAAAGAACGAAGCGATACTATGATTGTGTAACGTCATAGACGGGCTTTGTTGCTTAAGTTACATGTTTTTCGTTTAGTTAATGCGAAGAAAAAGTTTGTCTCCTAATGGAATATTTCTGGTTAATTG
>DATEAU010000123.1:0-3840 GCA_035288165.1 Bathyarchaeia archaeon | reverse complement strand
TACGATTTTCTGGTCAAGAACGGTGTAACTGTGGAATTTCCAGTTTTCGAGAAGGCATACATCGAAGCAAGAGATGCTCTTTACGCGGAAGCTGACGCAAAACTTGAGGAACCACATTTTAACGTTCGCATCGCAAACGCGCTAAGAAGCCTTGGTTATTCGCATGGTGTTTCGAGTAAGGTTGTGGCTGGAGCAACCAGCGCGTTTTGCGAGGGTTTCATGAATTATGTGCGCGTTGACGAGAACGCCAAAACGGTTTTGAAGAAGTTGCATAGGCGTTTCAAGCTTGGGATTGTGTCGAATTTTGCCATTCCCGAATGCGTGCTTAAACTGCTTGAGAAAGAAGGTTTAGCGGGTTTTTTTGATGTGGTCGTGGTTTCGGGAGCTGTGAACAGGCGAAAGCCAAGTCCAGAAATATTCAGGAAAGCCCTTGATGCGTTGGATGTTTCTGCTGGTGAAGCGGTGTTTGTGGGCGATACGGTTGACGCTGACGTTGAAGGCGCGAAAAACGCGGGGATGAAAACCGTTTACATCGAACGAAGACTGCAGAAAGAAGCGGAGAAGGTTTGCCCAACCCAAAAAATCAAGAGTTTGGATGAGTTGCTGCCTGCGTTGGAACAATGCTGAATCTTCGTGAGGTTAAAAGAACTGTTGTGTGATTTTTGTCTATAGCCCCCCTTATTTAAAGCACTGTGATATTGCGCGAGACCTGCCCTCTATAGGTTTCTGCAATGAACCTCTATTAGGCTCCAATATGACTTTTTGGGCTGGCGTGTTGGTTGTTGTTGTTTGGTTACAATCACACAGTCTTATTTACCTCAAGCAGTCACAACGACATCGAAGGAACCATTATGGGTGAATACGAAGACACGTTAAAGGATATAGAGAGCGCATTCGGGTTCGTTCCCTGCTTCATGAAAGCCATCCCCAAAGACGTCTTAGCCAAACAGTGGCCGCTGATGAAAAAGTACCAGCTCGGCGAATCGTGCATTCCACAGAAATACAGGGAATTCATTGGCTTAGCGGTGGCTGCAACCCTCAAATGCCCCTACTGCACGCTTATGCACACAGCGATGGCGACTGGTTACGGCGCCACGGGCGAAGAAATTTCCGAGGTAGCTTACCTAGCGGCGCAGACGGCGAATTGGAGCACTATGCTGCACGCTTTGCAGTATAACTATGACACTTTCATGAAGGAAGTTCACCAGATCGGCGAGAACGCGAAGAAGAAAGCTGGCAAGAAATAGCTGGCTTCCCATCTCTTTTTCTTTTCGAAAACGTTTTTATGGAAAATTCTATAAAACCAACCAGCTAACGTAACTATCAGGCGAACAAGTTGAACAGCATAGTCACATCCTCAACCGAGACGAGAAGCTGGCTAGAACTCCTCATATCAGGCGTAGCAGAGCAAATCCCCCAACTGGAATACGTCGAATCAAAATATTGGGGCGCATTCAAAAATCCCGTGACGCACAGGAACGTGGTTTACCTTCAACCCACGAAAAAACAAATACGGTTGCACACGCGCTTGCCGCTGAGCTTTGACAAAGCGCTTGAAGCGACCTCGGCGTCAAAGGAGTGGGCGGAAACTTGCCCGTCCCTGTTTAGGCTGCGGTCGGAATTTGACGTAGAGAAGGCGGTTTCGCTTATCGTGGGTTCTTACAATTTTGACTTGGCATTAAAATAAAATGGGCTGCAAAAACTTTATCCCTTAAACCCAAAATAATAAACCCGGGAGCGTTTGGAGATGACTCTGGCAACGAACAAGCAGCTCGGTTTCGTGGCTGCAATATTAACCGTTATAGGCTTAGTCTATTCTTTGACGAGCATTGGTCGAATCGTTTCTCCTCTTCCGAGCCTTCCAATCGCCGACCTCGGACTGGGTCTCCTCTTCGGAGTTTTAGGACTGATTAGCTTTCTCCTCTTCTTAATCGCCATGTACGGGCTATCCAAAGACTACCAAGACTCCGCCATCTTCAACTACGTCCTTTACGGAATCATCGTAGCCATCGTCCTCGGAGTAATCGTGGTTGGCATCACCATTTTCATCGTGTTCTCCAGCTTGGGCAGCTTCATAGCATCGGGCGGTCTTCCCAGTTCCGGAACCCAATTCCTACAGGAATACCTCCAGTCTCTTTTCCCACTTTATCTGGGGCTTTCATTCGTCGGCTTGGTTCCAGCACTATTCAATATGCTCGCGTTCAAAAGGCTCGCGAACAAGTCTGGAGTGCGACTGTTCAGGACAGTCGGGTTGCTCGGGGTTGTTGCCGCCGCAGTGACGATTGCACTCTGGTTTCTCGGAGCAGCCTTCTTCTACGCAGATATCCTAACAATAAGCAGCATCTTCACCTTCTCCACAGTCGGCTCCGCTGTCAGCCTAGTCGCGTGGATACTGGGCGCGAAAGCATTCCACTCAATAACAGTGCCAACGAGCGAAACGTATTGGACCCCGCCCGCGCAAGGCCCCCCACCTCCTGCGGCACAAATTAAGTACTGCCCGTACTGCGGAACAGCAAACACGATGGACGCTGAATACTGTGCCAGCTGCGGCAAAAAACAATAATTCCCTCGTGGTGTAAACTTTGAAAACGGGTTCGGAAGAACCTATCCACACGAGGAAGCGGCGAAGCTTTGCTCCGAAATAAGAAACGAGAAAGGAGTGAAACTCTTCTCCCAATGCTGGGGATGCCTAAGATTCTCGAAGGGCAAACCAACGAAAATGTGTTACAGCAGCAAACCCGACAACCGGGTATGCGGCTTGGTAAACAAACGGTACGACAGCTTGTTTAAAACGTGAAATTTTCCTACTGGTCTCGTGAGCTCCCCCCCTCCCTCTACATAAAGCGTGAATGGTCCAAAGATGTTTGGTGCAGCGGGCAGGATTCGAACCTGCGAACCCCTGCGGGAAAGGATATCCCATTACGGGGCCAATTTTCAGGCCAAAACGCGATCTTGAGTCCTTCACCTTTGACCTGGCTTGGTTACCGCTGCAAATCAAGACTTTAAATTCGCGCAGACAATAATTAAACATTACTCAGGTAAAAAGCTAAGATGCCTCGAGTGAAAAGTGGCATTGCAATGGTCAACATATCAAAGATAGGAAGAGGCAAAGGCATTCGCTATAGACCCTCGAAAGCTATCCTCGATGTTGAAGTTGCCGAATTATTAGGGCTTCATGCCGGTGATGGTTACATTTCCTGCGGCGTCTGGGGTATTCGGGTCAACCTCCGAGATGAGAAGATGGCGCAGCAGATTGTGGTTTTGGTTCGAAACGTTCTAGGTGTAGAGCCTTGCGTTAGTACGAGGCAGAATACTTTTGAGATTCGTAGTGGACAAAGGCAAGCGGTTAGGTTTTTCAGCAGTTATGGATTTGTGGAGGGAAAAAAGGCTTACGATGTTCAAGCACCAAGCCAAATATTGCACTCTGATAATGCTGATGTTGTCAAGGCGTTTCTTAGGGGTTTATTCAGCGCTGACGGAAGTTTCAGCTTTCGAAACAGCGACTGTTCTTGTAGAGTAGACCTGACCATTAGAAGCAAACCGTTAAGAGACGATTTTGTAGAGCTTTCATCCAGAATCGGTTATTCATTCAATATTTGTGATGCTATGAGAGTGAAGAAGGGTTTTACCGAGAAATCAGCTGGCGCGTTTTTCAATGCTAATCTCACTTCAAAGAAGTGTGTGCTAGGGTGGATGAATGATGTGGGTACCCTTTGCGATTCACATCTTAACAAGTTCAAGATTTGGCAAGCCACAGGAAAACACGTGCATTAAGCCCCTTTTGTGCTTTGTGCGGGTTTGGCCATGCTCTGCTACCCCTGCACCGTGACCCTAAAACAG
>DATEAU010000122.1:0-3127 GCA_035288165.1 Bathyarchaeia archaeon | reverse complement strand
CGTTTAAGAAGTCGGTTACGCTGCCATTGACGATGCCGTTTATGGGCAAGTTTTGTTCGAGCCTCTTTGGAATCTCTAAAGCTGTTCGCTTTTCGGGAGGTTTCTGTCCGAGAATTTGGAAAGCTGTTTTTGCCGCCTCCAGGTAAGCCTCTTTCGAATCAACGATTGTGCCGTCTAAATCGAGCAGAATTCCCTTCACCCTCAGCTTAGCTTTGCTCATTCACGTCCTTTCTCCGTATGATTGCTTCTGTTGGCGATTTCTCTTTCATAAGGCTTTCATTAAGAACAGGGAGCGTGTTCACCTCAAATTGCCGCAATTGGCTGTTAAGTGTTTTGACTCCCACTCTTGTATTTGATTAGACCCTCTATAGGTTTCTGCATTCTATTTCTAATACGCTCCAAATAGGTTCGTTCTACGTTTTCAACATGGTTTTGGTTGTGTTTTTCTCCAATACGTGACCTATCCTCTATATTTTTCGCGATGTGATAGACCCCCTCTATAGTTTTATGCATTGATTGGCTATTAGGCTCCAAACATGATGGCTATTGTTTTTGTCAAGAAATTTTGACTAAGAATCGGGCGTTTCGGGCAGGTTTAGTCCAGAAACGTTGACAAAAATGTATATGAACTGCACGGATTCTTGCGTGTTGGGGAATAGGTATGAGAAAGCAGGCCGTCCTTCTGCATGTTCTTTTTCCAACGGCAGCGTGCCTAATCCCCAAAACCCTTTTCAAAGTGGCGTTTCCTAGTAGAGTTCCGATTACACGCTCACTCATTCTTTAAGCTCTGTTTAGTTCGCTTACGTTGGAGCAGTCCTTCGGCGATGAATACTGCCATGGCTGAGCCAGTTATCAGCGTTAGCAGAAGAAAGAAGATTTTGAAAACGTCGTTTTCAACAGAGTAGTGTAAGGCAAGAACAAAGAGTTCAGCAATCAAGATGCTCATGAAAATAAGGCTGTAAACCAGCATTTTCGGAATCATCCACTTGCCAATCCACACGTAGCCGCTTATGTGTGGCTTCCCTTTGGTTACGTATTCGCCGTACTCGTTCTTATGCAAATAGCCCAACTCTTCAAGCTTCTCCAAGTGCCTATAAGCCACGCTGGGACTGCTGAGGTGCGCGCCCTTCACGGCGTCTCGGGGACCGACGGGCGATCCTTTCCCAACAACGTACAAGTACACGCTTAATGTGATTCCTTCGAGTTCCTCGTTGTTCACATTTGGCATCCTTGAGCCTCTGCATGGTTGGAGATTATTCTGGTAGGTAGTGCGTATAAATTTTTTCCCAAAGGCATTTTAGAAATGAGTTTTCTCAGGGTTGAACGTGTACCTATTTGAGATACAGGTTAGATGAAAAGTGTTTCTGGTGTTCTTGAACCTTCCCCTGCGGATAATGCACGAAAGAGTTATAGACGCCTTGCTCTAATTCTGGTGAATGATGCTTAGCTATGTCTGCAACTCAAAGCAACGGTAGCCTATTCGGAATAGATTTCTCCACAGTCCTAAGCGTGTTAGTTATCGCAGTCGTGGCTATAACTCTCGAAAGAGTTTTCACTATATACCTATCAAGGTTCGCAAAACGAGCCAAGCTAGCACGCAATGCCGCGAATAACCTTGTGCTCACATTCCGTATCCTCATCTTGATAGGTACCGTGCTTGCGATATCCCGTTTTGGCGGTTTGGAACCTGAGTGGATTTTGGCGATTTCCGCCATAGCTGGAGCAGCTCTTGGCTTCGCTTCACAGAAAACTCTCGGGAACTTCCTTGCAGGTCTTTTTCTTCTGACGGCGCGACCCTTCAAGGTGGGCGACTACGTGCGTTTTGGAACCGTGGAAGGCATTGTGCAGGAGATCACGATTAATTACACGAAGGTCCTCACCATCGGTAATAGCATGGTTTCAATCAGCAACTTGCAGATTCTGGATAGGGAAATAACGAATTACGTTGTTGAGAGCCGAAGAAACTTCAGTCTCTACTGCTACACTTTTGACATCGGCTTTGACCACTCTGTCCAAACAGACAAGATCGCAGCGATTTTCAGTGAAGTCTTCGAGCGGTTCGTTCACACGCTTCCCAAGAAAACCTTTGCAGCACTAACGCGCTCCGACGCTTTCGTGCGGGTGTACGCGGTTTACCTTTACGTGGAGCATCCCGAGGACGTTTTCACGCTGAGACCGCAGATTTCTGAGGAGGTCTTTAAGCGCTGGGATATGGAACGCTCTGCTGCAAAACAGCTTCTGCCCTCGAAAGATGAGGATGCTAAAAAAGCTCAAGAGGAAATAAAGAAACAGGAGGAAAAAGATGAAGAACAAAGAAAAACTCGAAGCAAAAGCGACACGACTGGCTGACCTGATTGAGTACCAAGAGGGCTCTGTCGTGAGCCACACCATCATAGACAAAAAAGCAGGAACCGTCACGCTTTTCGCTTTCGACGAAGGGCAAGGATTAAGTGAGCACACGGCACCCTACGACGCCATGGTGCACGTGCTGGAAGGAGAAGTAAACGTCTCAATATCTGGCAAGCCCACTGTGGTAAAGCAGGGTGAAATTATTATAATGCCTGCAAACAAGCCACACGCTTTGACCGCCGTGTCAAAATTCAAAATGCTCCTGACAATGATAAAGAGCTAACGCAGGTTTAAAGAAAGCAGAAAAATGAATTCTAATGCCTTGTGGTTTTGAGCCGCGTGACTGCGTGTTTTTCTGTTTTTTCTGCGTACAAGCATCGATCCAATGGCTAGTAACGCGATTAATGTTAACACGATGAGTGCGGTTATGGCTTCTCCGTAGAGGTCTGTTTCTGGTGCCGGCTCCAAAGACATTATCAATTTTGTTGTCAGACTCTAACTTCTGGGAACCCCTAACCCCCTACCTTTTTTCCAACGCCCACCCTTCAGCAGTCGATACGTGTCAACGCGCGCACACAGACCGTCCCTAAAGATTGTGAGAGCTTAAAAGAACAACAAGAGCCAAAAAACACACGCGTGTTGTTCTACCAGTAACTGAGCTATTAAGAGAAGAAGAAGAGCTGACCGTGACACCTTTCTTCTTCTACTACAACAGACTCTGAGCCGAGCTAGTTAACTGAAAGAAGAAGACAATAATGTGTGCAGAGTCATTTGTCTT
>DATEAU010000121.1:0-3561 GCA_035288165.1 Bathyarchaeia archaeon | reverse complement strand
TGGTTCTGGTTCGTCGGAATTATGCAGTTAGCTTTCGTGCAGGCGCCTTTCTGATTGTACGTATAGTCGTGGAACAGTATGCCTCTTGGAACCTCGACCGCTCCGATTCCCCTTCCAGCTTTGACCTTTATGTCGGGCTTGTGATAATCAGGTTGACTCTGCAGTCCACTGGCTTCGATGTCGTCAATGAGCCTAATTGAATCGCCTACACTGTGCACGGTTTCCACGAGCTGTGCGATGCTGTTCATGAACGGGTTGTGGCAGACAGGTTTCAGGTCGAACAATGCAGCCGCTTGCTTCGCCATGGGCGAAAGCTTATCGAAGTTAAGGTTGAATCTTGCCAGGGCACCCACCATGTATGAGTCGCGAACATGCTTCGCTCTCTTAGCAGTCGATATCGGTACGATGTATTCGTTGGCGTATGATAGATACTCGGATACTGGTGCTTTGCCCGTGTCAGTTGATGCTAAATCTCCGTCGTAGAGCGCATACTCGTCTTTTTTCGTCAGCGCTATGAACTCTGTTTCTCTGGTGAAGTCAGGCAACTTTGGCGCCAACTTTTTGAAGAGACCCGCAACCGCCTGAAGGTCAGGAACACAATCTTTCAATCTCGCTCTGAGCTTCGTTAACTCCTTCATTGTGGGGAGTTTCGCGAAGCCTCCGGGTATCAGCCGCTGGGGATGGGTGGTTCTGCCGCAAATCATGTTTGACATCTCGTTCGCTAACCTGTGCAAGCGTATGACGATCTTGACTTCCTGAGGATTGGACGCTGCCAGCGGGATGACAGAGCCAGCGCCCATAAGGTCGGGCAAAACCAGATATCCTAAGTGCAGTACGTGACTTTGCATATTTTCCGCGTGCAACGCGAGTTTCCTAAGTTTCAGGTCTTGTTCGCTTAGGGGTATGCCCATGGCTGCTTCTGTAGCCTTCAGAGACGCTAGCGTGTGTCCGATGCTGCAGATGCCGCAGATGCGTGAAGTAATGTGGTGCAGTTCGTTCCATTGGCGTCCTAGAACCATGGCTTCAAAGAACCGTGGCGCTTCGGGAACTGCCCATTCGCATCTTTCGATGACGCCTTTCTTCACGTTCACGTAGATGTTTCCGTGTCCTTCGACTCGGGTTATATGGTGTACTTCAAGGTCTAAGTTTTTCATCTTTTTGCCTCCTGCCAACCGAAGTATAACCTAAACTTGGCTATAGCATCGTCAACTGTTTGACCATACTTAATCAACACTTCCTTGTGCGAGTTCTCGTTCGGGTTATCCACTAAACCGCGGCATCCCCAACAGATGGTTCCCTCGTTCACGCAGCAGCTGTTGCAGCCTGCTCTGGTTACGGTTCCGACGCAGTATTGTCCTCTTTCGAAAGCGCAGATGTTCTCGTTCTTCTTGCACTCAACGCACACAGGATAATTGGGAATGTCGGGTTTCTTCCCCAACAGAAGCGATTTGACTACTTGCAGGAACTCTTCCTTAGTCATGGGGCAACCATGCACGTAAGCATCCACAGGTATCACAGCGTCTATCGGTCTGGCAGCGTAGGTATCGAACAACCTCGCCTGTTCACAGTACACGGTTTTTCTAACATCGTCGAGATCCTTGTAGTTCTTCAGGCTGTTGATGCCACCTATGGTGGCGCATGAGCCGATGGCGACGACGAGTTTCGCGTTTTTCCTAATCTGCTTCAGTCGGTCCTCATCTTGGAGCCTGGTGCATGAGCCTTCGACAAATGCGATGTCGTAGTTGTCACTGTGCTCTTTCATGACTTCTCGGAAGCTTACTACTTCGACTTGTCCGAGGAGAGCCAGGATATCCTCTTCCAGGTTTGCGATTTGAAGCTGGTCGCCTTCGCAGCCAGCAAAATCAAAGAAAGCAACTTTCGGTTTCATTACAACGCCTCCGGTATTCCCTTTATCTTTGAATAATTAAACACGGGTCCATCCTTGCAAACGTAAATCTGGTTGATTTGGCAGTGCCCGCATTTTCCGACTCCACACTTCATTCTTCGTTCAAGCGACACGATTATGTGGTCGTCGGGTAGTTTTCTTCCTTTTAGATCGTTAAGGACGAACTTGTACATTATTGGTGGACCAACCACAATGGCGTAGGTTTTATCAGGATCAAAATCAACCTGCGGAATCAAAGTGGTTATGACGCCAATGTTGCCTGTCCAAACTTCGTTCTCGGGGCACCAGTTTACTGTCGGCTTAAAATTCACGTCGTCCCTGCTTGCCAGCGCAATCATTTCTTCGCTGAACAGCAACTCACGCGGTTCTTTGCAACCGTAGAGAAGTGTGACTTTTCCGTAATCTTTTCTGTTGTCCAGAACGTAGTTGAACAGAGAGCGTAACGGCGCAATTCCTAAGCCTCCCGCGATAAATAGGAGGTCTTTGCCTTTCAAGAAATTGGCGTCAAACCCGTTTCCGAATGGGCCTCTAACTCCTACTTTGTCCCCTTCTTTCAGCGATTGGAGTTTGGTGGTTAGGCTTCCGACTTTTCGGACGCAGATTTCAAACGTGCCCTTCTTCGTCGGTGGCGAAGATATAGATATTGGGGCTTCGCCTACGCCGAATACAGAGACCTCGACGAACTGGCCTGGTTTGTGACCGAGTTCTGTTCCGTCATCAAGTTTTATTTCAAACAGCGTTTCCATTCCCGTCATCACCGCTTTTTTGACGATGGTGCCGAGTTTCGGTACATAATCGATATCCGCACCAGTTTTAATCTGAACGTAAGGCGCTGCGGCGGTCGCAACTTCTTTTCCAATGCTTCTAGTCTCACGGTACATGTCGTTGAACAGGTCAACAGGGTTCGCGATGTTTGGAAGACAGTTCGAGCCACATCTTCCGCAGCCAACGCATGATATGAAGCCGAAGCGGTCAAAGAGGTATTTTCCCTTCTTGAAATATCGGTGCCTGTACCTTGTGGGTCTTGTGGGTCGGAAGTTCTCTCCCGAAGCGATTTTCGCGAAGTCTTCGAGTAAGCATCCGTCCCAAGTTCTTATTCTTTCTCCGCTTTCAAGCGTCAAGTCAGGATTGTCCTTAACGTCAAAGCAGTAACAGGTGGGGCATACTAGCACGCAGGAACCGCAGGCTAAGCAGGTCTCAGAGTGTTTCTCCCAGAACGCGCTTTCTCCGTAGCTTTTCTCAAGCATCCCTGGGATTATCTCAGGAGAAGAAAACTCGAACTTTTGCTGAGACAAGTTCATTATTTCCCTCTTCTTCTGGCCAACCATTTGAATGTCTCGTGCAAGCGCATTCGTAACGTTCTTCGCATACATATCCAGAAGCTCCTCGCCTTTCTCGGAACCAACGTTGATTGCGTACCTGTTTCCAAGGTCAGTAAGCATCAAGTCGTAGCCATGTTCGACAGTGGCGCAGCCCATGAACGGCGCGAAGCACCACTTTGACATTTTCTGCATGCTTACGCCGATTATTATGGAAGCGTTTCTCTTCTCAAAATAATAGGGGTCTGATTTCGTCTCTCTAAAGATCTCATCCATGTGGAGTAAAGCTACTATGTCATACGGGTGAACTCCGATGATGACCGTTTTCTTGGCTTC
>DATEAU010000120.1:0-5551 GCA_035288165.1 Bathyarchaeia archaeon | reverse complement strand
TTGGCCTTATTGGACTTCTATGTTTTCTTGTGGGTATCCGATTTTGACTAGGTATTCTTTGATTCTGTCGCGGTGGTCGCCTTGTAGCATGACTAGTCCGCTTTTGGCGGTTCCGCCGCAAGCACAATAAGCTTTTAGTTTGTGTGCTAGTTCTGCTAGGTCGGTGGTTTTTTCGTCCATGCCGTCGATGACTGTGGTGGGTCTGCCGAATTTTCTTGTTTCAAGCCGTATGCGGATTCGTTGTTGTTCTTTTTCTATTTCGCCACAAACGCATAAGTCCTTTGGAAGCCCGCATGTTGGACAAACTTCAGCCATGACACTCAAGCTCTATGCATGTTCATTGATGTATATAAAAGTTTCAAGCGCGTGAAGATGGTCTACTTTTGTGCTCGTGACGAGACCCCTCCTTTTATAAAGCCGCGACAGAATTGACCGAGATAGACGAATTCTATTGTTAATACGCTCCAAATAGGGTCTTACTGCTTTTTCGTCATGGTTTTGGTATTGTTTTTCTCTAATAGCAGACTATCCCCTATCTTTTCAGCTACGCGATAGACCCCCTCTATAGTTACGTGCAATGATTGGCTAATAGGTCCAAATATGAAGAGGCTTTCCAATGCATTGGGCTATTCCAGACTAGCCCGAGAAAATTAAACTGCCTCTCTCTAAACCACCTCCCCCCACGCTTATGCCCTTTCCCATTCGTGAAGTCTTCTTTTAGGCTGCCCAGGCTCTTCTTCCAGCTTTGCCTTTTCTATGTCTACTCTTCTCAAGTTATCGTGTCCGGTCCAAAGTCTTCACCCGATTGCAGTTTGGGAAAGGGATAAATTTTCTCACCTCCGCAGTATACTCCATGCGCTCTTATCTGGATGCAGTACGCGAAGAAAACATGAGCATGTTCACCGACCTATACGAGTTAACCATGTGCTCCAGCTACTTCGACAACGAAAAGTTCGAGCCCGCCACGTTCGACTTGTTCGTGAGACGCTTGCCTGAGAATCGGGGTTACTTGCTGGTTGCGGGTTTGGAGCAGGTTCTCCAATACCTAGAAACCATCAGGTTCGCTGAAGCGCATCTCGCCTACCTCAAGAAGCAGGGATTCAACAGTGACTTCCTCGACTACCTCCGCGGCTTCAAATTCACAGGCGACGTCTGCGCTCTGCCCGAAGGCTCCGTGGCTTTCCCAAATGAGCCCTTAATCCGCGTGACCGCGCCTATCATCGAAGCCCAGCTAATTGAGACTTTTCTGCTCAACACAGTAAACTTGCAGACGATGATTGCCACGAAAGCCTCCAGAGTCGTGCAGACGGCGAAAGGCAAAGCGGTAGTCGAGTTCGGCTTACGCCGAGAGCATGGTATCGACGCAGGAATGAAAGTTGCCAGAGCTAGCTACCTCGCGGGCTGCCAAGGCACCAGCAACGTGTTAGCAGGCATGGCGTACGGCATCCCAGTCTTCGGGACCATGGCACACTCCTTCGTGATGTCGTTCGAGAAGGAAATCGATGCTTTCCGCGCTTTCGCCAAAACCTTCCCCAACAAGTCAACGCTACTCATCGACACCTACAACGAAATGGCTGGCGCAGAAAAAGCCGCAACCGTTGCCAAAGAACTTGAAGCGAGAGGATGCAAACTGGGAGGCGTGCGGTTGGACAGTGGCGACCTAGCCCAGATAAGCAAACAAGTAAGGGCATTGCTGGACGCAAACGGCTTGGGTTACGTTACCATTTTCGCCAGCGGCGACCTAGACGAATACCGAATAGCCGAGCTGCAACGTAAAGGCGCCAAAATCGACGCTTTCGGAGTAGGAACCAGAATGGGCACCTCAGCAGACAAACCGTACGTTGACGTTATTTACAAGCTGTGCGAAACCATGAACGCTGACGGCGTTTTCTCGCCCATAATGAAGTTGAGCGAGGGAAAAATCACGTTGCCCGGGAGGAAACAAGTGTACCGTTTCAAAGACGAACAGGGCAACTATTCAAAGGACATTATTGCGCTGGCTGAAGAAAAGTCGGACGGTGAGGCGCTACTGATCAAAGTCATGGAAAAAGGCAGAATAACCAGCGATTCGCCGTCGTTGAAAGAGATTCGAGCCGAGGCTGAAGAAAACCTCTCCAAACTCCCAGCGAAGTACAAAAAGCTGACAAACCCGCCACCTTACCAGGTGAAGTTAAGCAAGGCTCTCAAAAACCTGATTGCCAAGTTGACCAAGAAGCTGACCGAAGGCAATGACTTAAGCAGTTAAACTGCGAAAAGAACTAAGCCGTTTATGAAAGCCACTTCCATAACGGATGCGACGAGGAATATTGCGTAGATGCTTGCGAGCGCTTTCATGGTCATGGTTCTGCCCAGGGTTCTCTTAATGGTCAAATATATGCCATAGCCTTCCACGATTCCAATAGGCGCGCTGACGAGCAGAATCAAAGGCAACAACTCAACAGTTATTCCGCCGTTTATGAGTGTAGCCCCGCGGAGTATGCTGAGAAAGACGACGATGAAACTGAAAAACAACGCGAAACTTCGCGGATGCGAAATCACCACGTCAGCATGTTTGTCATTCTTGAAGAAGCCATTAACCACGAGGCTAACGTAGAATGTCATACCCAACAGTATCAGCGAGACCACGACGACGTTGTGCAAGAAAAGCATCCCGACAGCGAGCGCCACGTTGCTCAATAAGTTGCCGAGGATGCTGAAGAAGAACAGGTTTTCAGCGTACGATAGTCCTAATAAGATGATGAAGGCTGATCCTAGTAGTGCACTGTTTTTCTTGGCATCCATTTTCCGCGTCGCCTCCTATGGCGTGTCTTCTGTAATCAACTGGGCTTCGTGATAAAAGCCTTCTGAACTCCCAGTTAAGGACCAGAATTTCAGCCCATCTGCAGCAGGCGTTAAGGGTTCGTTTTGGGGAAGAAATGGCAAACACTTAAAAGGCGTTTTGGAAAAGGATAATTGCCACCAGAAGTGATGAACATCATGCAAAATCGTCCAGCCATAGTTGCCGTCGGCAGAACAAAGTTCGGGGAACACTACGGCAAGGAACCCGAAAAACTTATTGAAGAGGCTTGGCTGGCAGCTTCACGAGAATCCAACTTGGAACGCCGAGACCTCGAAGCCTGCTACATGTCCGACTGCTTCCTCCCAATCACGAACAAGCTTGGCTTAGAAGAGGGCTTTCTCTCAGAACTCACAGAACTTCACGTTCCCATGGAAGTAACACGCTCCGTCAGCGCCGCCCTATTGACAGCGTGCCACGCCATCCAATCAGGCGCATACAGCATCGTCCTCGTCGGCGGTATAGAAAAAATGACCGACCGCTGGGACAAAATCCGCGACGACCTCATGCTCCTCGAAGACCCATGGAGCTATTATGCAGGAGCCACTCCCGAAGTGAACCACGAGTTGATGCTTCGAGCCTACGTTCGGAAATATGGGATAACAGGCGAAAACCTGGAAAAGCTAAACTTGGCGTTGGCAGAGGTCGCAGTCAAGAACCACGCTCATGCATTAAACAACGAATATGCACAATTCAAGAGAAAAATCACGGTTGAACACGTCTTAAGCGCCAGAGAAAATGCGCGGAAACCGCTTGGACTCTACGACTTTGCCCCTATTTCAGACGGCGCTTCAGCATTAATCATCACAAATGAGGAAAAAGCCAAAAAAATAACTGGCAAACCCGTTTACGTTTTGGGCTGTGCGTCCGCAACCGATTTCCTCAATTTTTCGGGAAGAGCTGACTTGACGCACTTTGTTGCCACGCAGATAGCGATGGAGAACTCTTTGAAGATGGCTGGAATAAGCCGCGAGGACATTCAGATCGCGGAGTTGTATGACCAGTCCACAGTTATGGAGTTGGTATCCCTTGAGGATTTGGGTTTCTGCGAGCAGGGAACCGCGTGGCAATGCATTCGTGGAGGCTGCGAAGACTACAAGGGCTACTATGAAGTTAACGGAAGAAAGTTATTCGTAAACACGAATGGCGGGTTGAAGGCTGACGGGAACCCGTTGGGAGCCACTGGAGGCGCTCAGGTTTTCGAGGTTTTCAGGCAGCTCCGTGGCGAAGCAGGCACGAGACAGGTTAAGATTGCTGAGCAACCGCCGAAGTATGGCTGCACCCAAGAGTTCGAGGGCTTCGGCACCAAAGGATACGTCACCATTCTAGGGAGAAATTAAGAATGAGCAGTGAACCCATAGAGCGCCGAGTTTCCTATCTGGGCGATAGGCTGAAGGCAAGCCGATGCGGAATCTGCGGCAAAGAATACTTCGAGATTCGCGATTACTGCGGCAACTGCGGAAGAAAAAGCTACGGAAAAATGGACAACATCGACTTCTTCTACGAGAAAGGCAAACTCGAACTATGCACCATAGTCAACGAGCCGACGAACAAATTCACGAAGCTGGAAAGCTACGTGTACGGGATAGTCTCGTTCCACGATGGAAAAATCCGCGTGCCCGGAAGACTCACAGACCAAATCGTCCGATGCGGAGAAACCGTTGACCTCTCAGAGCTTGAAGGCCGCGAAGTCATCCCACGATTCCGCAGACGCTATTCGGTTGACAAGAGTGATGTTGTTCCGACTATTTCTCTGGCGTTCACGTTAGCAGACGAGTATTACCCGCACCAAGAATACACCGTTTCTCAGCCTAGCAAAGAGTATGATTCGCCTGGCATCGTCGGCTACGGCGTTTACACGTCGCGTTTCAGGATTAAAGAGGGCGGAATTGAGCGTTCGGTTCCATTCACCGATGAAGATGCGGTCACCGCCTCGGTAGAAGCAGGCAAGCTGGCGCTAATTCACGCGGGTGTTGACAGCGCTTTGGTCGGCAAGGTCTACGTCGGCTCGGAATCCAACCCTTACGCCGTCAAGCCAATAGCGTCGAAGGTGGCGCAGGTGCTTAAGCTCGGCGAAGAAGACGGAGATGTTCAAGGCGTGGACGCGGTGGACACGGAGTTCGCTTGCAAAGCGGCCTCTAGTATGTTCAAAGACGCAGCGGCACTCGTTAACTATCCAAAGTTGGGCATGAAATACACTATGGTCATTGGAGCTGATAATAGTCAGGCAGCGCCCAGAGGCTGCCCAGGCGGAGAATTGGACCTCTTCGTCGGCTACGGCGGCGCCGCATACATCTTCGGCAAGCAAGATGTCATCGCTGAATTCGAAGGATGGTATTCCTGCACTTCGGACACGCCTGATTTCTGGCGTCGCGATGGACAGCAATTCCCGATGCATGGCGGCAGGTTCACGGGCGACCCAGCATACTTCAAGCACGTGCGCAAGGCATCTTCGAAACTGATGGATAAGCTTGGGTTGAAAGCCTCCGACATCGATTATTTCGTGGCGCATCAGCCTAACCCTCAGTTTCCAGTGAAAGTCGCTAAGGAGCTTGGCTTTAAGCCTGAACAATACGAGGTTTCGCTTCAGGTGAACAAATTCGGGAATACTTATTCTGGCTGTTCGCCCGTGGGTTTAGCCGCCGTGTTGGACGTCGCCAAGCCTGAGGAGCGCGTGTTAATCACGAGTTACGGCTCAGGCGCGGGAAGCGACTC
>DATEAU010000119.1:0-19607 GCA_035288165.1 Bathyarchaeia archaeon | reverse complement strand
CATGGTTACTTAGAGTACGCTGAAAAAACCCGCGATTGCTCGAAGAAGGAGCAACAATTGGGCAAGTTTGATTCGGCTCTGGAGGATGCTGTGGCTTCGGAAATCAGTCGTATGGACTACCGCGTTGTCCCCAAAGTAGGTTGCAGCGTTTATCCGATTGACATGGCCGTCATTGACCCTGTCGATCCTGGCTGTTACCTCTTGGCGATTGAATGTGACGGCGCGACTTACCGCGCAAGCAACAGCGCAAGAGATAGAGATAGACTCAGAGAACAGGTGCTGAGGCAACTTGGCTGGAGGATTCATCGCATATGGTCGCCCGATTGGGTTGCAAGGCGAGAATCCGAAATGAGACGATTAAAAGATGCCTTAGATCAGGCTTGCCAGCTACAAACAGAAAACATTCTCCTACAAACCGTTCAGCCTCAGGATAAGCAAGATGATATTCCACAGCAACTTGAGGTCATGCAAGTCCAGTTTGGAGGTGCTGAAAGAATCGGCGTTCCATACAGGGTTCATGTTCTCAGAGCTGTCTTCAATCCGTACGTGAGAGTCCCGCTTTCAAAATATCCCTACAGCGCGGTTCAAAGGAACGAGTTTCATTTTCCAGAAAACCGCGTGTTGCAGAGTCGCCTGCTAGAAGAGCTTGTGCGAGAAGAAGGACCGATTCATTTCGAATATGCTGTCCAAAGATTAGCGGCTTCTTGGGGAGTCCGACGCATAGGACCTAAAGTCATTCATGCCGTCAGAGAAGCCCTTGATCTCCTAATTAAAGACCACAGGCTAACAGTCAAAGGCGACTTCCTCTGGCCAAACGACCTCGTAGAAGTGCCCGTGCGCGTCCCAGTTCCCGGCATCCCAGAATCAACTAGGCTGCCTGAGCACATTCCGCCTGAAGAAATCGAGAACGCCATGCGACTAATCGCTCAATACGCCTTAAGCCTAAGTGCCGAATCGCATATCGCTGAAACAGCCAGAGTTTTCGGTTTCACACACGCGAGCGAAAAAACAAAGGCAAGAATTCGTGATGTGCACGAAAAGATGGTTCGGGAAAGGAAACTAATTAACAATAATGGCGTAGTCACTGTCGCATGACAATGATGGGCCCTATTGCTTTGGTGTGACTACCCCCACCCTCTCTATATGAAGCCCTTCAGGTTCAAGCGTGAGTAGACCCTCTACTGATTTCTGCATTCCATTTCTAATACGCTCCAAATAGATTCGTCCCAGTTTTTTGACATGCCATTGACTGAGAAAAGCACCAATACGAGACCTACACCATATAGATTTCAGCAATGACCGACTAATAGCTCCAAATATGATGGAATGTCAAGAAATCTTGACTAAGAATCGAGTTCTTAGTACGTGTTTAGTCAAGGAACCTTTACAAAAAACCTTTTATTACGGCAATCAGCCGCTAGTGTTTTGAGTAAGTATGGGCAAAAGAATCATTCCAGTCTTATTCTCGTCAGCCTCATAGCCTTATCCATGACTGCTGTTCTGCCCACCAGAGCTGCGTCCAGAACGATTACTGTCCCAGATAATTACTCAACGATATCTGCTGCGTTGCGGTATGCTTCAAGCGGCGACACGGTATACGTGAAGAAAGGGACCTACGCTGAAAGCACTCTTGTAATAAGCAGAGCCGTCACGCTCACGGGCAACGATACCAACAACGACGGCATCGGTGACATACCCTACATCATAGATGGCAGCCGAAGAGATAACTTTCCGCTCATGTTTCCTTTCGACATCGAAAACAACACAATGGTTCTTCCTTCGCATGAAACCGATGAAACAGCGCACTTCTCAACATCAACACTGGTCTTGGCGGCAGTGACCGTATTTGTCGCGGTGGGAATTGCCTCGGCAGTTTATGTCAAGAAACGTCGGCATTGAACTGAAAACCAGAATGCGAACGCATATTGAAACAGATTTAAGAAAAGTTATGGAATATTTGAGGCCCTCCTTTCCTGTTGGAATCCAAAAGTGGCGGTCGAGATTGATGATTATGCTTGACCGCTATGTATGGCAAAATTTCTCCCAGTGCCACTCGCATTTGCTTAGTAGGTATTGATGCCTGATTATTTTTTCAAAAAAAGAAAAGGGCCTCATTTCTCCTTTTTCTATTTTAAGCACTGCTGGATTGGAACTTACTTTGGCTTGTCATTTGGAGCTTGTTAAGAAATGTTGACTAAGAATCGGGCTTCTCTGGCGGGTTTAGTCCAGAAACCTTGACAAAAAAGCTTTAATCATAAGAAAAGGGCAATTTATCATAGTGAGTTGCAGTAAAATGAACACAAAAATCGTTCTAAGCATAATTCTCTTTGCGATTATTGCCAATGTATCTTTCTTTAAAAAACCTTTGAAACACGAGTTCAATGCACAAATGTTATATGCATCATGCAATAGAAATCTCGCCCTAAGGGGAGAAAAAAATGAATACTAAAAGATTAGGAATATGCCTACTCGTTCTTCTGGCAACGATGTCCGTGATAAACATTGCACCCGCGTTTGCCATTGGCGAAGGAGACTGGATTACGAAATACACAGTGGAAGATGCGGATACAGGACAAAAACTAATCGAAGCAGATTTCGCGATAAGTGACGAACCCACCATCCTCAGTCCAATAATATCGGGACAACAGCTCAAAGTAACATTCACTGTCAACGTGTTCACTTCAGGAGCTGGGAACCTAAAACTTTCAACTTACATGCAGAAGCCAACTTCAGGTACTTACTGGGAACTCATCCCAGGAGACTATGATTTAGGTGCTGGCTACACGCCTAATCAGGCATCTATGCAGTTTAATTGGGTAAAAGGAACCTTCGACATGATTGCTTATGGCCAAGCAACAAAAGTCACAAGAGCAACCAATGCTACCCTAGTTCAACTGTCGGCCGCAGGCGCAACTAGCGATATCCTGGACGCCATCCAAGTGACTGTCCTCACGGCTGGAGCGTCCGATTTCCAAAACCTTTACGACCAAAAAGAAGCAAAACTGCAAAGTTTAATCGACTCTGGTGTCGCCGCTGGATATACTAACCTGTTTTCGAATATGCTTAACCAATCCAAAGCCTTGGTAGCCAAAGGATACGTGAATGAAGCTATAGCTTTGTTGAATGCAATTCCATCTTCTGGAGAACCCGCGGGGTCAGCTCTAGAAATGATTATGCTGCCTGCCATCGGAGTCGCCGCGGCTGCCGCAGTGGTATTTGCCTTCATGTTCCTACGCGCCAGAGGAAAAGTCAGCTACTTCCGATTAGTTGTGGAAGACCAGATAAAGGACTTGGAAGGGCTTACGCTAAGAGCATCAAAAATTGACCGAACCATGTCCGCAAACTTGGATTCAGTTAAAGACAGACTTAAGCGGTTAGTTGGGATGTGATAAACCACGAAAATCTACCAGAACAGCGTGCATCTGATTGGGCTAGGTTCAGCTGGAACAAACATAGTGGAAGCATTCCTGAACAGCAAGAAAACAAGCCAACTGCTTGAGAACGATATAACAAGGCTCAGCCTCTTAGCAATCGACATTGCAGACTCTGAAATCCGAAGTCTCCAAGAAAGCCATGAAAAAGCACAGATGGCAATGGCTAAAGCAGGTGTACCTAAGGAAAGACTGCGGCTAATCGCACAGTCAGTAAAATTTCCGACAGCTGAAGCAATGTATGACTTCATCAACCAAAAATACAATGAATACCTGTTAAGTGAAGGCGCAAAACTGGAAAACTTCAACCCTTGGCTTCTCTCAACCGTGGCAATTCCACCAATGGCAGGAGGAGCAGGAAGAAGAAGAGCATTAGCCAAAGCAATTTACGCCCTCAACTATTACCAGCTCGGCATTATCAAGAACTTCATAAACACCTTCAAGGAACAAGCCCTCTCATCAATTGTCTCCCCAACTGTCATAATAGCTTACGGTTTAGGTGGGGGAACAGGAAGCGGCGTGTTCTTTGAATTCGCCAGACATCTGCGGAAAGTGCTAGGCTCAGGTGTGCCAATAATCGGTCTGGTTGTTACGCCGTGTGGCGGCGATGACCCACCAGCAAAAGGCTGCTCAGCTTTCGTTGCCATGAACGAACTCTCACTATTGCTGAACAAAGACTACAACGAACAAGTATGCAAAATTTACGGCGACTACTACAGGAACCCATTAAACGCCATGATCTACTTGCCGCTGCTGCCTGCCTACTCAAAGGTTGGCAACATCATCTCCGCCCGCAGAGAAATGGACGAAATGGTTGTTGACATGCTTTACACTCTCATGGACTTTGACTTAGCTGACCTTCTTGGAGGAATAGGAACAGAAGTTGGTCTCACAGACAACTACGTTCATACGCTGGGCACGATAAAGGTCATGTACCCGATTGACGATTACATTTCCGCATTCAAACTTAACTTCGAAAAACTCCAACTACTTCACGATCTCCGCCAAGAGAAACTTGACGTAGCTGATAAAATCGCGGCTCTGGTCAAAGTCGACAACGAAGCAGTCCGTGAACTGTACAAGAATTACCTCATAAGAACTGGAACTTTCGACGTTGAACAATTCGAGGAAAAACTAAAATCCATCGTTCACAGCAACCCGAAGATCGAGGAAGATCTGCTACTGCACGTCAGAGGGATTGAAGACCAGTCGAAAAACTGGCTAAGCGAAATCATGAAGTACCTCACAACAATCCGGCAAATGAGCAGGAAGGGAGTTGTCGAGGATGCCGTGGTCCGATTGACACTACGCAGAGAAGGGTCAAGAAAAATCGATAACCTGGAAAGCCTCTTAACTAACTTCACTAAGACTCACATGGAATTCTCCGAAAGGAAAGCCTACATCTTCGAGCGGTTGAAGCAGTTAATCCCAAGCTCGCAAGTCTTCACCATACGCCAAAAGAGGATTCTGGAAGACTTCATGAACCTCACGGAACTTGCGGAAAAAGCCATAAACACTCTCAAGTTCTACGATGAAACAAGATACATCACCGAGGCATTAATCAGATATTACGAAGTGCTACCTGAATCCGAAGCAGAAATGAAGGAACTCAAAGACATCCAAACTGAACTGTCAACCATCTACCTCATGGTACAACTGATGCTACGATCGCCGCAGGACGAAGCAAAAATCATCGACGAACACTTGACATACTTAAACGGAATCAAAGCGAAATATTTGGACAGAAGGAACTGCGTTGACAACGATCTTCTCAGAATACAAGAGAACAAGAAGAGAAAGGAATTTGACAAAGACAAAGTGGAAAAAGCCCTTAGAAAGTTCCTCAGTATGAAACGATACGGGAGAGAACAACTAATACAACTTGAGCGAGACCTGAAGCGGATACAAGAAGAAGAAGCCCTTACAATCGAACGCCTTGAAAAACTGGACTGCACGTTAAAACTTTATGATGAATTGAGCAAGAAAATCGAAACCACCTCTGACTACCACAAGAAACTTAACAAAATCGTGGACCTCTACAAGGAATACGAAGAAAAAATTGCGTGGATAATGCAACCCAAAAAATACTTTGAAAGGGCAACCGAACTAACCGAGAGCGAACAATTGAAGATAATTTTCAAGATACTGATGGAGCAAGAAGAAACTCTTACCAAAGATGTCGTGTACAAGGAGATACTGGACAAAGAGCACTACAAGGATTTCATGAAAAGCATCATCCGCGTCTTCAAAACACCAAGCGTTATGGGATTCAAGCCAGTCTATAAATCGGACTACATCTGGGTAACGGTGACAGCACCTCCAAAACTATGGAGCGAAGACTTAACACAGGAAGTCTACACTTCACTTGCGGGATACGTCACGAGCGAAGTCTCAAGAACCATAACCGTTCGTGTAATCGAAGCCCAAGACCCATGGATAACGAGGATACTAGTCGTAGGTGGCAGAGGAAAAGCAGAAGACTTGGAAGCCTTCGACGAAATGCAATTGTTATACAGCAAGTCAAGCGATTTCGAGCGGAGCCTCAGTCGTTCCTACCTCTTGGAGCACGGAACTTCAGCAACCAAAGTTATCGAGGAAATAAACAACGGCAAACTGAAGAAAAACAGCAAGACAGCTTAGCTTATTGCTAAGTTTTCCAAAATTCCTTCCCAATCTTCCTTTTTTATTGAACCTTGTTTTACGGCTTCAGTCTTAACCGCGCCCACTTTCTTCTCCATCGACGTAAACATTTCTTTCAGGTCGGAGCCACCCACTAACAGGACTATATCTACTTTATCGTTGAGGTCTTCCACGTACAGTGGTTCAGTTACGTAGATGGACTTCAAGACCGCTTTTTCCCTAAACCAGCTGGCTAGAGCCAACTCAATCTTATCTCGACTAAGCTTTTCCTTCATTTGACGTGGGATCCTTGAAAGAACGTAAAGCAATGACGCGCCAAACAAATCAAACGAAAGCAAAGGCCTGAACAGAGTGGTGTCAAGAATGTTTTCCAGCGAGCCGTAAATCTTGAAGCTTGCTCCTGTGGCGGCTAGGATCGCGAAGGTTTTAACGCCAAAGGACCTTGACATTTCGGAGAGTTCCCTAACGAACGTTTTCTTCGTCAACATCATTTCCACTAAGCAATTAAGAACCCTGTTGCCTTTCATTACCGAGCCGTTTCTTTCTACTCCTACATACTTGTTGAGTTGATCTCTGCCCACTAGAATGAGAGTCGCGGGTTCTTTGGAAAAACAGATACCCATTGAGGACAGGGCGTTAAAATGGGCATCCGAAGGTTGCAGTTTCGAAGGCAAAAGAGTTAACGCGACTGAATTTACATTCCACTCTTTGAGTCGCGAAATTAACGTAGGCAACATGGCGCTGCCAACTCCATCCCACGAGGATGCCAATATAAGGGCACCGTGTTGGTTATCCATAAGTTTATTTCTTAATTGCGTAACGAAGCCTTCATTCTGTGTTAGGTAAGGCAAAATCTGGTACCAAAAATGCGTCTCAACGTTTGCGTCTAAACCCGAAACGGCATCTTCGGTGAGAACGTCGTTGCTCCATTTAACAATTTCCTCGCTTGATTTGTCGATGAAAACGGGCTGAACATCGTCCTTCTGGCTAGGAAATTGACCTTTAACAAGAATTTTGATAGGGTATTCTCCTACACAAATGAGAGCGTGCTTTGGCAGAATCTGCCGTTTTGGTTTCGGCGTCTCCACAGCTACTTCAGTTACTTCAATATTTTCAACAATTACTTCGACATTTTGAGGCTCTTTATTCTCGACGGTTTCTGCCTCCACTTCGACATCTGCCTCATCCACTTTTTCCATGTCTGGAATGGACTCAACTGTAACGTTGCCTTCTTCTTTTCCCCCAGTGCTCATTGCCTTTTCCACGACAAACTTTAAGAACAGTCTGATAAAATAAGGCTTTAGGTAAAAGCTCATTGAAGCTAAAATTTAAACTAAAGGGTCCCAAACTAAAAGGTCTGAAACCAGACCTGAAACCGACTTCAGGCTTCAAGGATTGGTTCGAAAAACAAAAAGCAAAACGAGCCGCAGAACGCGCATCCGTGCCAACCATGCTCAGGGTTCTGACGTTTGCAACTACACTCGCCAGCATGATGTTAGGTTTATCCTTATTGCCGCTTTTTCCCCAGCCGCTTCCTATCGTGATTGCTTTCTTGATTGCCTTCATAGCGTACGAGAACCCCATGTTCAGCCTTCCGGTTGGGGGCGTACTCATCGGTCTCGGCTTACTCTACAACATGTCCAAAGTCAATTTCATTTCTGTGTTGGGTGACCAGTTGGTTCGCGAAGCCGTAATTTTCGTTTTCCTCTTTGCGCTCGTGGTTCTCCCGATTGTTTTCCGTCGGCATAAAGCTGCCATAGCCATTAATCTAGGCATGACAGCGGCGTTTTTGCTTCTCTTTGGTCAGGCATATTTCTTGGCGATTCCTTTGATTTTTGCGTCTATTATGATTTTCAAGAAAATGTCCGCCCTCACTATAGTGTATTATGGTTTAATTTCTACGCCGCTTTACATGATGCAGTACCTGAACTACATCATAGACGCAGCTCAGATTCAGTCAGACTGGTGGGTTATCCCAGGCTCCAGTCCACCCATATTCGTGCCGTTAACAGAGATTCTTAGAAGCATGCAAGAATCCATGCTTCAATTCCGATTATACGACACATCCCAAATAGTGTACGCTATCACTGCGCAGGTGACGCAAGATCCTCCGGCAGCAGATCACACAATAATCGAAGTGCTATCTCATTATTTGGACTCTGTTCCCGGCATAGTTCTTTTCCTGGTCATCGTAGCCGTCCTGGTGTCGGCGTTTGTTCTTCTTACGCGCATGTTCCTTAGACAGACTCACGTGTCTGAGAGAGTTCTTCCCCCTATAACAGCGGCGGCTGGGACATTGCTCTTCTTCGTTTTGTTAGGAATTCTTTCGGGACCACTGGCGTTTGAGGCACAAATCGATGGCGGAAAAGTGGCTTTGGGCACCTTCGCAGCCGTTATGTTTGCCTTGCCAGCATTCTTTATTGATCAGACGCCTAAAAGAAAAGCAACTGTCGAAATGTTAGCTCAAAAAGCGCAGGAGCTCTTGGGCAAGCTCCAGAATTTTGAGGCTACCTTGAAAAAGGTTCAAGAAAACCTGCCCGTGGACATCAGCGCCATCGAGGGAAAAATGTTAATCCTTAAAGACAGGCTAACTGACACGCTTTCCAAAACCTCGAAAGCGGATTACGAACCTTCCGAAATAGATGACACGTTCAATGAACTTGAAGCGACAAGCAAAGAGCTTGATAACCTAGCAGCGGAACTAGACGTTTCCCTAAAAGGCTACCAAATGCTGGTTGAAGGAGAATACTCAACGTGGATTGGGAGATTCCACGATATAGGCTTGGAAGCCAGAGCAACCGAGAGAAAGGAGTTCCAACATGATCTCCCCGTTGAAGAGAGAATAACTCGCATTAAAGAAACACTGGACGCTGGAGTAGTTCTGGTCACCGATGTGGTTAAAATCGCTGAACAAGCTTACGACATAGTAAGGTCTCTGTATGATCCCAAGTTACCCGAAGAGAGCCAAGCAGTCATGTTCGCGAAAAAGCAGCTTGAAGAAAAAACGAACCCGTGGATTGCTTGTGCCGGACTTTTCACGGCGCTAAACAACTGGAAGAGACAGTACAGTGCAGAGATTGCGATGTCGGTGGAGTATCTCCAGAACTCCATAACGCTAGTGGCTGGTTTGAGCGCTCAAAGCGAAAGGCTGCGACAAGTTTTGGGCGACGACTTCTTTAAAATTATGGATGTCGCAAAAAGAGCAGAGAATTTGAAACTGGATGTTGAGAAAAACGCGATAAACGTAGGCAATGTTATTGTAATTAGGGAAGTTCTTCAATCCTCACTGAATATAGTCAAGGATGCACTCCTGATTCTGAACGAAGAACTCAATAGAAAAGAGGAATCCATTGATAGTCTGCTGCCTACCGAGGACTATTTGTGGGAGAAAAACACTGCTTTAAAAGAGCACATGACTTCCGCAACAGACCTATTCTTGAACCCTTCGAAGTACGGGCTGAACCAGGCGCTCACGAATCTGCCCAAAGCCGTTTCTTATCTGGACGAATGCGTGTTAACGATAGCGCGGTACAATGAACAAGAAGAACTTCTGCTAAACTATCCCGTGGCAGAAACCGCGATTGAAGATTCCTTCAAGCAAAAACCATCCATTTCCGCCCATGATCTGCCTTTCGAACCGAGATTCGCAGAGGAGTATCTTAAGCTCTTCTACAGCAAAAGGTTCCGCGATTACTCTTTTGACGATCAAAAACTGATTCTCAAAAGAAACGTAGGTTAAGCTTGAGGACGCATGCAAACTGGGATTTTACCCTCGGTTTCTAAACTTCTTCACGTAAACCACGCCAGCTGCAATTCCCCAAGCGATTCCTCCGATCAAAAATTTGAGTAAGTTACGTAAAATGGTGGTTTTTCAAATTGTATTAGAAAATCCAATGCTTTTACACTCGTAGACTGTTGCCGTTTCTGCTGACGTTGCCTGAAAGGTGAGTTGAAAATCTGATTGACCTAACCGTCTCAGGTTATTAGATTAAATTCGTGTTTTGGCGCAAGCTGATCGAGCGGACAGGCAGTCCCAAAGCGCAAGAAAAACAAGGCTTATTTACTTCAGTCGAAGCACAATAGCCTGACCTGAAATGGCAATCCAAGGCTTCACGGAGTACAAGCGTAGAGAATTCTGCAAAGAAGTAAAATGTCCAGTCCAAATGGAGCTTAACAAACAAACGGAGCAATCCGAAGAATACGAGAAAATCAGGCAAACATGCATTACCGCATGCCGCTACACGACATACCAATTTCACCATTGGCTAATAGAGAGGGGTTATTTAATCCTAAAACCAAAAGCCACCACGAAGAAAGGCAAGGATAGTCTTTCATCTCAATAGACCAAGACCTGCTGAAGTGGATTGATGAGCAAGTTCAAAGTGGCAAATACCATAACAGAAGCCACCTAATCGAAAGCATCTTAGCTAAACATAAAGCAGCCAAGTCTAAATGATGTAAGCTTCAGTAATGTACCTTCTCATAACCCACTGAACCTGAAAGTAATGCGCAATTCTGGCAATCGAATTTTTCATCAAATTAATCCACGCATCCCTCTGCCCATAAAAAGTTGGAACAATCAAATATTCCAACTTGCTGTACAAGTCATGAAGCTCAATCTCTCTTCTCTCCACCTCATTAGCGAACTCTTTTGGATGTGGACCTATCGCCCAGCCCGTTACGCCCTCAACACAGCCTTCCAGCCACCAACCGTCCAAAACACTAAAGTTTACTACGCCGTTATGAGCTGCTTTCATTCCGCTGGTGCCCGAAGCTTCCATAGGTGGAATCGGAGTATTAAGCCAAACATCAACCCCCGAAGTAAGCTTGGCAGCAATTTCCATATCATAGTTTTCAAGATAAACAATTCTAATCTGATCTTTGAGTTTGTCTGCATAATCGTAGATTTCTTTTATCAACCTCTTGCCATCTTCATCCCGAGGATGTGCTTTTCCAGCGAACACCATTTGAATCTTCCCTCTTCTGTTCACATCCAGTAGTCTATGCACGTCAGAGAAAATCAATGTTGACCTTTTGTATCCTGTAGCCCTTCTAGCAAAACCTATCGTTAGAACTTCAGGATTCAATTTCACGCCTGTGCTTTTTTCAACAAACTCGATAAGCTTCATCTTCGCCATCGCATGAGCGTCCCAGACCTCGCGGTTCGGAATGTCCATGGCTTTGGCGAGCAGCACAGGCTCGTTTGCCCAACCCGGAATATACTTGTCAAAAAGCTCCTTGAAATACTGGCAAGTCCACGTGTATGAGTGAACTCCATTAGTCACTGATCTGATGTAGTGACCTGGAAACAGCTTCCTCGAGTATTCCATGTGAGATTTGGAAACGCCATTCACGTATTTGCTCAAGTTCAAAGCTAGATAGGTCATGTTCAGATTATCTTGCCCCGCAAATTGCTGCATAGTTGACAGCATGAAGTCTTTGCCCCAAACTTCCTCAACCATGTCATAAGAGAACTGGTCAAACGCAGCTTCAATTGGCGTGTGAGTTGTAAAAACGCAAAGATTTTCCACTTTTTCAGAATCCAGATTGTTATCCTTCAGCAACTCAAGGGTTAGCAGCGCAGAATGACCTTCATTCATATGATACTTTCTGATTTTATAAGCCAAATCTTTGAGAAGTTTTACCCCGCCTATTCCGAGGACAATCTCCTGCTTAAGCCTGTACCGCTTATCGCCACCATACAGAAAATCCGTAATTCTTCTGTCCTCTTGCGCATTACCTTCTACGTCAGTGTCCAAAAAAAGTATCGGAACCATGCCGCCAGTTGGACTTTGATGCTCATACAGCCAAGCTTGAATTTTCACTTGGCGCCCTTCAATCGGTACCGTGACCGTTTTAGGCATTAAGAACAAGGTTTTAGACGGATCCCACTCATCAGGGAACTCCTGTTGTTCTCCGCGTTCAGTAATCTTTTGCCTGAAATACCCTTTTCTGCATGCCAATGTTAACGCTACCATCTGCAACCTCAAGTCTGCACTAGCTTTCACGATGTCGCCTGCTAAAACGCCCAATCCACCACTGTACGTTGGAATGTCCTTAGAGATGCCTATCTCCATTGAAAAATACGCGATTTTAGGGTCTTCTTTGAAGTGGCGCCTGCAGTTTTTGCTGCAAAAACAGTATTTTTTTCCTCCAAAAGTATCATATGTTATCCGCATTCTTGTTTCTGTATCTTCTGTGTCGATCTGAATTCCGCAAACGGGGCATCTTAGTGAACATACTTCCAAAATGCATCAACTTTAACTCTTATCTCAGTCATGAATGTTCTAACCGCGATTGATAAACTATTCGAGAATGCGGAATGGCTAAGGGAGAATCTCTTGAACTTACACTTGAAACAAAAGCTTATTTAATCCTGAAACCAAAAACCACCACGGAGAAAAGATAAAAATGGAGTGGGGAATGAAAAACCGCTTAAGCCAACTAATCCAGAAAGACGGCAAAGCCCTCTTTTTGCCAATCGACCACGGATACTTCCAAGGACCCACGCACTGCCTTGAAAAACCCGGAGAAACAATAAAACCAATCTGGCAATACGCAGATGCGTTGATGATGACCCGAGGTGTTCTTCGAAACTGCATAGACCCAACAATTCAGAAACCCGTCATATTACGAGTATCAGGAGCAGTAACTGTAGTTGGTGAAGACCTGGCCAACGAAAGCATAGTAACCTCAATCCAAGAAATCCTCAGATTAAACGCGATGGCAGTCTCAATGTCTGTTTTTGTTGGAACAAAATACGAAAACAAAAGCCTTACCAACCTTGCAAAACTCGTTGACGACTGCGAAGAATTCGGCATCCCCGTCATGGCAGTTACGTCCGTTGGAAGAGAACTCGAAAAAAGAGAGGCACGATACCTAGCCTTGGTCGCAAGGGTTTCAGCCGAAATAGGCGCAAGAGTCGTGAAGACATACTACTGCAAGGAAAATTTCGAAAAAGTCGTCGAAGGATGCCCAGTACCCGTTGTCATTGCAGGTGGACCAAAAACAGAAACCCAGCTCGAAGTCTTCGAATTCGTTTATGATGGCATGCAAAAAGGCGCAATAGGCGTAAACCTCGGCAGAAACGTCTGGCAAACCGAACATCCGCAAGCGGCAATCCGAGCTATCAGAGCCATAGTTCATGAAGGTTGCACGCCGAAAGAGGCGCAAGACCTGTTTGACCAAGTCAAAGCAGGAAAAGCCTAACCTCCGCAACTTTTTTTCAGGGTGAACCCACGTTGCTTGCAGCTGTCTACTACAACAACAAAGACGTAAGAATACAGGAAATGCCAACGCCTGAAATCGGCGCTGACGAATTCCTGCTGAAGGTGATGGCTTGCGGCATCTGCGGAAGCGACGTGACAGAATGGTACCGCGTTCCGAAAGCACCGAGAGTTCTAGGACACGAAGCCACAGGCGTCATCGAGAAAACAGGTGAAAAAGTCACCCAATTCAACGTCGGCGACAAAGTCTTCGTTTCCCACCACGTGCCCTGCAATAAGTGCCGCTACTGCCTGAAAGGCCATCAAACAGCCTGCGAAACCCTCCACACCACGAATTATTATCCAGGAGGATTCGCGCAATACATTCGAGTGCCGAAAATCAACCTTGAACAAGGCACGTACAAGCTACCAGCAAACATGTCCTTTGAAGAAGGCACATTCATCGAGCCTTTGGCATGCGTCATCCGAGGGCAACGCCAAACGCAATTGAGAAAAGAAGATACGCTCCTAATAATCGGAAGCGGAATCTCAGGACTATTGCACTTGAAACTCGCGAAATTAAAAGGCACCAAAAAAATAATCGTCGCCGACGTAAACCCAATACGATTAGTGATGGCTGAAAAACTTGGTGCAGACCAAGCGATAAACGCAAAAGAAAACCTCCCGAAGAAACTAATGGAGCTTAACGACGGAAGACTTGCAGACCAAGTAATCGTCTGCTCAGGCGCAACCCAAGCCGCACTTGCAGCCTTGGAATGCGTGGACAAAGCAGGAACAATCATGTTCTTCGCCGTGCCCGACCCAACCGTGAAAATTCCACTGCCAATAACCAAGTTCTGGAGAAACGAAATAGTTATAAGAACCTCCTACGGAGCAGCACCCAACGACCTCGAAGAGGCATTAGCCATTTTAACCGAGAAAAAATTAGATGTTAACGACTTAATAACCCACAGACTCAGTTTGCAACAGGCGCCTGAAGGTTTCAAGCTTATGGCGGAAGCCGACAAATCCTTAAAAATAATAATTCAACCCAACAAAGAAAAAAAAACGGCTTACAAGACTGAAAACCACGTTGTTCCTTTTTCAATTCGATGGAACATACGAAGAAAAAAACATTAACTACCTGGCAGGTAACAGATTATCATGCCCAGCGTAACAGACGCAATTAAAAACAGGCGAAGCACGAGAAAATATTCTCCAAAACCAATTCCCAAAAAAATTCTCACCGAGATACTTGAAGCAGCCAGATGGGCGCCTTCAGCGCATAACGCTCAACCTTGGCGATTCATTATCCTTACCGATGTATCAGCAAAAAGGGCTTTGGCGAAAGCCATGATGAAAGCATGGATAAAGGACCTGACCGCTGACAAAGTTAACGTAGAAAACCGCGAAGAAATGACCAAGGCATCTATCCAATGCTTCGCTCATGCACCCGTTCTGGTGTTAGCCTGCTTAACCATGACTGATATGAAGAAATATGCGGACGAAAGAAAGCAAATCGAACGCGATCTAGCCATCCAAAGCTTAGGTGCAGCCATCCAAAACATGCTATTGTCAGCACACTCCGAGGGCTTGGGTGCATGCTGGCTGTGTGCACCAGCGTTCTGCAAGGATGCCGTGACAAAAGCGTTGGCAATCCCTGAAGATCTTGAACCCCAAGCGTTAATCACATTAGGACACTCGGCTGAAAAGCCAACCGTTCCAAAAAGAAAGCTGTTTGAAGACATTTTTACATGGGATTATTGACGGCAGAAAACCCGAAGCATGAAACTCGCGTTTTCAAAGTTCAGAATAACCGCAAAATATCCTTTCGGCAACGAATTAGTTGACATCTTCATGAAGGCTGAATGCGACTAGTTGTTGTCGCATGCCGCCTACACAGTTTTAATAACCTAAAACTCCAATTCAACAGGCATAAGACTTTTGGGAGAGAAGTTCCAGTTGGAAACAATCTTCAGAGAACCATCCAAACAGGCTAATATTTCTGGGAAATATGCATCCGGGTTCAGGCGCAGAGTTTTTGAGGTTCGAGCACCTTGCCAGTGGCAGCATCACTGCTATGGCGGGAAGTGCCCAGCGTTCATTCGCGTTGGCCGCAACTTCTACTGTTCGAGGGAGGGGTTGCCGTAGAATGAAGGCAGGATCGTCGTTTGCAAGCGTGTTGAGAGAACAAGGATACTCTGAAAGTGCTATTGCGGAGATTTGCAAATGGTATATTTGCTCCACGACAAACAGCTCGGGCGACAAGGTTATGAGCTTGCCAAAAAACTGAGACAACGTCTGAATGGCGTGTAGACTGAGTTATAACGAATTTTCACCCTTTTTCCATTTTCGTAAATGTCTTTTTCTTAAATTTTGAATTTGGTTCTAATGTGCCTCTGAGACATATAGAGCAAAACCAGCAGGCTGTAAATGATTTCAGTTCCAGCAGCAAATTTCGGAATGCCTGGGATGCTTGGAAGATTCAGTAACGTCAATGCATCAACGACCGTGACAAACAACGAGGTAGAGACGGTTCCAAGCCAACCCCAGCGTTTGCCCATCCAGATTCCATATGTGAAGAGGATGACGAGAAGCCCGAACGTTAACGTGTAGATGTTGTAGATTTGAGTGGTCTGTTGAAGAATAGAGGTTGTTGCGGATATCAGCCACAATCCAAAGAAAACGTGAATGCATCCAATCAGGAATTGAACAACGGTTAGGGCGAATATGCTGACAGTTCTGCCTCGTATCGTTGGAAACCTTCGAGCGCTGTTCATTCTTGGTTCCTTGATTGTTTTTCGCTTTAAAGTTCTTTGACTAAGAAATGTAGGGTTGTCGGAGTCTGTACGGGATTGATTCTCGATTCTGTGTCTTCTGGTTTATCATAGAAAGTGTAGTTCAAAGCTTATGGGAACTTTTTCGCCCCATGATTGTCTGATTGGACAGATTTTCTGCGCCATATCATAGATTTTTTCTGCTTTCTTGCGCTCGCGCTCATTGTCGTTTACAAGTTTGACATTCATGGTGAAGTGCACGTTGGTGAAGATCAGTTTTTCCATTCCTTCTACTTTCATTTTGACGTTTGCTTTTGTATCTAGATTCTTGAGTTCCAGCATTGAATTCTTAGATATCAGCAGGAAGAGCGTGTTCATGCAAGAAGCGAGTGCTGCTGCGAAGATGTCTTCAGGTACACAGTAGCCTTCTTTGCCTCCGAAAGAGGGTGGTGGACTAACTGTGACGAGGTGTTTTCCTTTGATAGTTAGGTCGCATTCAGTTCCACTTTTCCAACTTGCTGTACATTCAAAAGTCATTTCAGGCATTGTATGCCTCCAAAGATTAAGCTTGATTACTTGGATTTAACGGTTTTTGTTAAGCACGGTTGAATGTTTTGTTTTCTTTGTCTAAAGTCAGATTGACGAGTCTGTCGGCTTCCTGAATTTGGCTATGGGTTCTAGGCACGTTCACGAACCTGACTTCTTTGAATTGTTTTTCTAATTCTTTTACTCTCTGCCACAATTGTTTTAACGTGGGATTTTTAACGGCGAAGTCTCCCTTGAGTTGTTTCGCCACTAATTCGCTGTCTGTGTGGCAGATTACTTCGTCAGGTTTGAGGGTTGCGGCGGTTTCCAGCGCGGATATTAAGGCGTAGTATTCTGCTTGGTTATTGGTGCATGTTCCTATGTAATGGGACCTTGTGGTTAAGACTTGACTTTGTTCAGAAAGGATTAGGAATGCGGTTGCGGCTGGTCCTGGGTTTCCTCTTGCACCACCATCGGAGAAAATCATCAATCGTTTAGACGTGTTGCTTACCTCACCCTGCTTTTTTTGGTTGTACTTAGGTATATGGCTGGTCTTTTATCTTCTTGTTGTTTTGTTGTTGTAAGATGACAGTCACATTGATTTATGAACCCCGAGGGCTGATAAACTACTTTGGAGATATGATAAAGAGAGTATTCGTTTTGACCACTCAAATTCAGTTACCTCCGAAGTTCGCAATGGAGTCGAAATTTCTAAAGGTAAAACAGGGAAACGTATGGACCATTAATAACAGCGCCAAGAGAGGGCGAATGGAAATTATTGCGGAGATTCTTCTTTTTTGCGATCATAATAAAGCGAAGACGAGCATCATGTATAAGACTAATTTGAATTATGCGCAGCTTCAGAGCCAGTTGAAGTTTCTGACGGCTCAGGGCATGCTCTCGTCAGACATGGGCAAGTACGCTACAACTGAGAAGGGTTACCGCTTTCTTGAATTGTTCATGGGACTCTACGACATCCTTAACAATGAGGTTTAGGCTCATCTCTGTTGTCACCTTTCCCAGACGGACTTCAATTCTTCAAAAGACTCAGAATCGCCTTGATTAAGGCGCTTTTTGGACTTCTCTCCAAACTTCAGGGCAATGCTTTCCTTCCATGCCAACTATACCGTGGATGACTGTGTCGATTTCCTTCCTGTTCTGAGACGTCACCGAATCCCAGCTTTCTGAAAGATTCCCCTGAGATGCCTAAAGTAGCAGGTCAAGACAGGGTCCTCAACCAACAGCATTTGAATATAACCTTTGTAAGATTGGCTCTCTAGGCATTTGCTATTGTGCTAAGATTCTGGGTCCAGCTAAAGAGGCGATGAAAGAGGTTGCTGAAGGCAAGATGCGCCTGTTCGGAAGCTCAAGAAAGCATAGGCAAAGCTAAAACGAACCTTAATTCAATGAAAAAGGGAATCAGACCAAGAGACCGCTGTCCACTCATTCTGGCCATTAGCTTCTATTTCTCAGGATTTCCATCAGCCTCGGCATAAGCTTGAAGCCAGAGTCGATTACGCCCAAGCTCCCTTTCGTGCATTCTCTTTCAGAAAACTTTGAGTTTTCGTTTCTGATTTTTCCGCTTGAAATGAGTATTGGCACTGGAGTGTCGCTGTGAACCTTCAAAACGCATGGAGTCGCATGGTCCGAAGTTACACATATAACGCAATCCATGAGGTCAACCTCACGTAGCAGCGGCCCGAAGAAGTACTCGTCGATAGCAGATATGATTGCTGTTTTTCTCTGGCAGTTCCCGTCGTGTCCAGGCTCGTCTGGTCCTTTAAGGTGGATGTAGAAGCAGTCGTGAAGCGGCAGAATATCAAGGAGCTTTTTGACACGTAATTCACAGTCTCCTTTCAGGTCGCCTGATGGCGGCGGAAGAAGAGCAGCATTCATCCCCGCAAGCTTGGCAATGCCCCTTTCAGCATGCATGTCGGCAAGCGCAGCAAAATCCACGTTATACCTTTCGTTTATGTTGAAAAACGTTGGGAGGAGATGTCCTGCATCTCTTGTGAGGACAACGTTCGCTTTTAGCTTTCCCTCTGCTGCGCGTTTCCTGTTAACCTCGTGGTTTTCCCATAGGTCATGAGTTTTCGTAATGAACTCGTTCACGAGGCCCGCCGAAAGCCTTGCTCCCTCCGTATCGTCTGTTGGTTTGCACTCTTTGAGGACCATTTCAGCCTCGGGCGTGACTACGCCGAGCCCGTCAACCACGGTGTATGCGGGGTCACTGTTCGTGATGTGACTGGAGAGCGGACACTTCTTGTTTTTTATGAGCAAAACGGCTCTGTGCCCCAACGTGTTCCTGAACTCGAACGTTGCTGGACACGATTCAAGGTGGACTTCTTCGTTGGCGACTTTGCTGAGCTCCGTGGCTTCCTCTGTTGTTAGGGTTCGAGCCACTCTTCTATCGATTATTTCCTTGCTCTGCCCCAACGTGGCGAAGTTACACCTTAGAGCCAAATCGCCATCTCTCATCTCGATGCCTGCGCCAACCGCTTCGATTACGCCTCTTCCAGTGCTATACTTGAACGGGTCATAACCTAAAAGTGAAATGACTGCAGCGTCGCTTTCGGGCGCTATGCCTTTCTTAACCGTGTACACTAAACCTGTTTGCCCGTTTCCAGCCAAAGAATCCATGTTAGGAGTAATAGCAGCTTCAAGAGGAGTTTTATTTCCCAACTCGGCGATTGGGATGTCGCCCATTCCATCTATCACGATGTAAATCAGTTTCAAGGCAGGACATTTCCCCCGTTTAGGTGACTCTATTCTGCGCCGTGACTTTATTTCTCTTTTGTATGAATGCTGAAAAAAGTGCGAAGCCCCACGGGCTTACGAGCTTTCATTAACCGCGAACTTGGAATAGGTGACCGTGAAGCCTGAACCCGCTTGGTTCAAAGCTGAAACATCGACAAGCTGCACATCTTGACTATCATACATGACTAGTTGATAGCCGGGAAAACTGCTTATCGCTCCAGTAGTGTTAGCGATGGTGGCGAAACCGCTTGAGAACGTGACGCTGCCGAAAT
>DATEAU010000118.1:0-5726 GCA_035288165.1 Bathyarchaeia archaeon | reverse complement strand
CCGCGCGTCTAATGTTCCTTGGAGTTGTGCTGTCTTCCGAGACTTCGCTTAAAACGGCTAACGCCTGCTTGATTTTCTCTTCGTATTCTTCAGCTTTTTTCTTTCGCACCATAAGTAGCCACCCTATTCCAACATCGCAGTTGTCAACTTATATAAGCTTTGAGACGTATTTACTTTGGGGTTCCCGAAACCATGGAGAAGGAAAATGATAAGCACATTAAACGCATGGCTGACCTACTGCTTAAGGGTGCCACCTTAACGGATTTATCGTGCCCAGCTTGCGGTTCACCGCTTTTCAGGTTGAAAGACGGAACCTTATGGTGTGGAAAAGACGAAAAAAAAGTAGTCACCGTCAAAGACGGAGAAGAACCCCCCAAAATGACTATTAATGCAGGCTTAGAATCGTTGGAGGACACGTTGATGGCGAAAATGCAGGAAGTTCAGGGCAAAATTCAGCGAACAGAAGATGTGGACGAACTGCAGAAGCTGACATCAGCATTGTCTGAGCTTTTAGACAGCCTTGAGAAAGTGAAGAGAATGAAGAAAGGCTAAGCCAAGATGGGACTCAAACTATGATGGCAGTCTATGAACACTTTCCCGAACTGAAAATCCACCAAAAAAAATCTTTCATGTCAGCCCTTTCGAACAAGAAGCTCCAACAAAAGCTTATGCAGGTTTTCTGCAACGTAAACGGCAAGACATTCACGTTCGAAGAAATCGGCAACCCAACAATTCCAGGATGCACCGTAATTTTCGAACTCGGAATTGCAGACGCCAAGAGCTTCAGCTACATCGACGAAGAAGAAACACGAAAGGTGTTAACCGCCCTAAAAAAGGAACCCTTCAGAGTGATGGATTTCTTCTGCGCAATACGGTACTACAAGGATTACGCTTCTCAGAAAAAACCGTTAAAGTTCGACTATTACATGGCAAGGTTCATTTTTGCTGAAGAAAACATGCTGGAGATTCAAATTTTTCATGAACGAGGCCCACGCTACATCCCGCCAAAGGCACTGGTAACGTTCCTGTTGGAGAGGATCAACGAGAAATCGGCGAAAGTGATTCTCAAGAAAGCTGAGGGCTTATGAAAAAGCTTATTTCAGATGAGCCTTGGGATAGCCCAAAATATATTTACATAACCCTTAGAATAAGGAAGCAATGAAGCGTATGAACCCGATTGAAGTTTCATCACTCAAGAAACACTACGGCGAAATAAAAGCAGTAGATGGAGTCTCCTTCACAGTAAAGCAAGGCGAAGTCTTCGGATTATTAGGACCAAACGGAGCAGGCAAAACCACAACCATCGAGATTCTGGAAGGGTTAAGAAAAAGAGAAGGAGGCGAAGTGAAAGTTCTAGGTCTCGACCCATGGGGTAACGGCTACGAGCTTCACAAAAAAGTCGGGGTCATGGCGCAAGGTTTCACCTTTTTCGAAGAGGCAAACCCCAAAGAAGCAATAAATTATTACGCGGATCTCTTTAACGTGAAAGTTGAGCCAGACGAAATTCTGCGAGAGGTTTTGCTGGAAGATTCAGTTAAGAACCTTTTCAAAAACCTTTCAGGTGGGCAAAAACAGAAAATGGGCTTGGCTCTTTCACTTGTTAATTCGCCAGAGCTTCTTTTCCTTGACGAGCCAACTACGGGGCTTGACCCTAGCGCGAGGAGGGCAATATGGGACGTCATACGCGGACTGAAAGCGAAAGGAAAAACGATAATCTTGACCACGCACTATCTGGAGGAGGCTGAGCAGCTCTCTGACAGAGTTGCCATAATGAACCACGGGCAAATAGTGGCGATAGGAACCTCGGACGAAATCATTCAAAAGCACGGCTCAGCGGAGAGGCTTGAGATTCACGGAACCGAAGAACTTGCCAATTATATAAAAGCGAACACAGAGTTGAAGGTCGATTACGAAGGCAAAGGCGTTATCAGCGTAGCAATTAGCCAAAAAATAGATGCTTTAGCAGCCTTAGCCGCAGCAGAACAATCAGGGTTGGATTGGGGCGAGATTCGTACACGTCGTGAAAGCCTGGAGGACGTGTTTGTGAAACTGGTTAGTGGAAGAATCGATGAACACGGCGAAATCAAAATGGAAGAAAAAAACCGTACCACAAGTGACCAAGGGGGGCACTGAAAAGGATGGCAAGTGTAAAAAGAATCATATCAGATTTCCGTCTATTCGGACGCGGATACATGAGAAACGTAGCTGGATTGTTTTTCGGCTTAATATTCCCCGTCATTCTAATCCTTATTTTCGGCGCCATTTTTTCTGGGAACAATACGGGAGAGGTCACAGTTTATTTGCAGGATCAAGACAGTTCTGCTCTTTCAGGGAATTTCACGCAAGCCCTCAATAGCACCTCCATACTCAACGTTCAATCAGTGGATGCTTCAGAAAACTTCACCAAGTACCTCTCAGACCATTCAACATCCGACGGAATAATTATTCCAGCGAACTTTTCTCTCAACTACGCGATGCAGCAATCCATCAATGTAACGGTTTATGGTAATCCTGCGCAGAGCACAAATGGAATTATTTTGGGAGTCGTCAGCGGAGTGACAGACTTCTTCAACCTTCAACGTTACGGCGGTTCACACATAATTGGAATAAACACTGATACGGTTGGGTATGAATCGCCAAAGTATGTCGACTTCTTAATTCCAGGCTTGATTGGCTTTTCCATACTTGTAAGCCCAATGTTTTCAATGGTTAACATTTCTGCAGAATACAAAAAGAACAAACTTTTCAAACAGCTGTCTTTGACTCCACTCACGAAGTTCGAGTGGCTGGCATCCAAAGTATTGTTTTACATTGTCTTGTCAGTAATTTCCTTCTTGCTCATGGTCGCAGTGGGAATCTTCGTGTTCGGAGCAAACATTACCCTAACAGTCTGGCTTATACCATTCTTAATTCTGGGACCGATGATGTTCTGCTCCCTCGGCATGCTCGTTGGAACCATCACGAAGAGCGTAGAGACCGCAAGCGTCATAGGCAACATTATCACGTTCCCTATGATGTTTCTGTCCGGCACGTTTTTCCCCCTCAGCATCATGCCGCAATACCTACAGAGCGCTGCACACGTGTTGCCACTATTCTACATAGTAGAGGGACTAAACAACGTCATGGTGTACGGGAATATTGGAGCAGCGCTAATAGACATAGCCGTTACGCTGGTAATCGCGCTTGTTATCTTCGTGGCGGCAGCGAAACTGTTCAAGTGGAGAGAAGACTAGAAAACGGAGTCGGTTCAAAAAGTTTCGAGGAGCTTCAGCACGATTGCCGTCAAGTCCTCACCTACCTTTTCCAGAGGTTTGTCGCCGTCGATTCGAGTGAGGTCACCTTTCGCGACGGACTTCAGATAAATTTCACGCACTTTCCGTTGCGTCTCCAAGTTCTCCATCACAGACTTTCTCCGGTTTATACGTTGCAGGACTTTTTCTGGAGCCACATCAATGAATACCGCGAAATCTGGCTTCAAAGCATACTTGTTGATTTCTGCAATCCACTCCACATTTAGGTCTGCGCTTCCCTGATACGCCAGACTGGAGTAAACGTAACGGTCGCAGACAACTATTTTCCCCTCTGCTATGGCGGGTTTTATTTCGTTTTCCACATGCTCGATGCGGTCTGCTGCAAACAGCAAAGCCTCAGCAGAGATTGAGAGGCGTTTTTCGCCGTACAGGCAGCTGTTGCGTATGAACGTACCGATTTTGCCGCGGCTTGGCTCTGCCGTGTAAACTACGTTGTGGCTTCGGCTTAGTTTCGCGGTAAGCAGTTTTGCCTGTGTTGTTTTGCCTGAGCCATCTAAGCCTTCGATGACTATGAATGCGCCGCGTTTCTTCAACATGTTCACCTTTGCGTGGACGGTTAAGCATTATAGGGAGACGCATAAATATAATTTGACACTTGGAGTTTGGGATGGATGCCGAAAGCTTATTGGGGCGAGATTAAGGATCCCGTGCACGGCTACGTATACGTTACAGAAAACGAGAAGGAACTTATTGATTCGTACCCTGTGCAGCGGCTACGGAGACTGCGACAGTTGGCTGGGTCAGAATACGTTTATCCTGGCGCCAACCATACGCGGTTTGAGCACTGTTTGGGCGTTATGTATTTGGCGGGCAAAGTGGTCGAAAACCACAACCTGTCCCGCGTGGTACGTGATGAGGAGGCGGACATGATTCGCGTGTCGGGGTTGCTTCACGACGTTGGTCATGGTCCGTTTTCGCATGTTTTTGAGCAGTTGTTGATTCGGGATTTGGAGAAAACGCATGAGGATATTACTTCGTGGCTTATTGAAACGAGCGAGATAGGCGAAAAATTAGCTCGTATGGGGTTCAAGCCTGAAGAAGTTTCGAAGCTGGCAGTTGGGAAGCTGCATAAACCTGGCAAAGCGTTCTGGGACCAGATCATAAGCAGCGCGGTTGACGTGGACAAGCAAGACTTCATCGTCCGCGACACGTACCACACGGGCGCCGAATACGGTTTCATCGATGTGTTCCGCTTAATTCATGCGTTGGATGTGTTGGGTGAGAATTTGGCGGTGGAAGTGGGCGCTTTGTCAGCTTTGGAGGCGTTCATAATAGCGCGCATTGAGTCGTTCAAGAGCATCTATTTTCACCGTGTAGGCAGAGCAGCGCAGATTATGCTGGCGACGGCGATGGAGAAAGCGAACGGAGAGTTGGGGTTGACCGCGTTCAAGACGCCTGAAGAGTATTTGGCTATGGACGACAGCACAGTTTGGGCGAGGCTGAAGGCTTCCGAGAAGTCGAAGGGGATAATTGCGGATTTGGAGAGACGAAGGCTGCTGAAGTGTGCTTACGAGAGGACGTTTTACGAGAAGGACGCGATGGTGTCTAATATTTTTGGTCGGGAATCGTATAGGCGGCAGATGCAAGGTGAAATTGCTAAGGAAGCAGGCGTGGAGGTGGAAGCGGTCGTGATTGACGTGCCCACGGTGCCATCCGTGCCTTATCATCATGCGGTGTTGATGGAGTCAATGGAGATTCCCGTCTTCAGCCGAAGCCAAGCAGGCGAGAAAACTCTGCTGCGTTTGAGTGAGATTTCGAAGATTTTTGAGACGTTGAAGGGCTTCATCAACATACTAAGGGTTTACACGAACGAGGTTGACCGCGAGAAGGTTGAGAGGGCAACGGCGAAGATTCTGGGAAGGATTCCGACGACCGTTAAAATAAGTTATTGACATAATCTAACTTGCATTTTTTGGTGTTCTTTTGAGGGTTGACCCACTTATATACTTCCAATATTTCGTTCAACGAGTACCTTTGTTTTTTTTTTTAAGCATCTCCTCGCCGCGGAAGTAGCTCTCTAATTCGATCTAATAGAGGTAGCGTCAACCAAGGATGTTTCTGTGCCTTGGTGCAGCGCGTTCAAGTTTTTGAACCATGCTGTTCAAAAGTAATGCATAAAATCCCGCTTTGCTATTCTCTCCAGACAGGTGAAACCAAAATGTCAAATGGGAAACGAAATACAGTTTTGTTCGGAATTTCAGGCATTCTTGCGGCTACGCTCATTATAGCTGCGTTCGTAGTCGGAAGCAACATCTTCCAAGCACAGGGCAAAGGCGTACTGACTATTCAAGTGATTGATAAGCCCGTTGAACTTAAGAATCTAAATATGACGATAGATTGGGTCAGAATCCAGGCTGAAGACGAAAACTGGATTAACCTAACTTTGAAAACACAGCCATTCTACTTCGATTTGCT
>DATEAU010000117.1:0-5230 GCA_035288165.1 Bathyarchaeia archaeon | reverse complement strand
CGCTGTTGGCTGGCGGTTACTGCTGCTAGCGTGTCGGCGGTTTCGCCTGACTGGCTAACCGCGAGGATTGTGCTGTCGATGTTGACGGATTTGCCGTGCTGTTCAACGAACTCTGAAGCGTACACGGGGTAAGTGGGTAGGAACGCCAGTTTTGAAAACATGTACGACGCGGCGAGGCAGGCGTGGTATGAGGTTCCGCACGCTACAAGGTAGACTTCGCTGGCGCGGTCGAGAAAAGTTGAAATCAAATCCAAATAGTGATCCTGAAGCCTCAACGTGTTCCGTAAGGTGACTGGCTGTTCATGAATCTCCTTAATCATAAAATGCGGATAACCCTGCTTGACCGCCATTTCCGCGGACCATTCTATGATTTTTTCTTCCCGGGTGACGACGCTGTTATCCTGAATTTTTCTTATCTCGTAGCCCGCTGGGGAAAGGATGATGAGTTCGCCGTTTCGAATCAAAACCGCCTTGTTCGTTAACGGCAAGAATGCTGGAATATCTGATGCGCAGTAAACGGCGTTTTCGCCCACGCCTATGACGAGTGGGCTTTCGTTGCGGGCGCAGATTATCTTGTCAGGTTCCTTCGTCGAAATAACCGCCAGAGCATAGGAACCATCTAAACTCTTCGTAGTTTCGCGTACAGCATCGGCGAGGCTCGCTGAAGGCTTCTCCTTAAGCTCATCCTCAATCAAGTGGGCAATGACCTCTGTGTCTGTTTTGGAAACGAACTTGTGACCTTTGTTTTCCAGTTCAAGTTTTAGCTCGGAAAAGTTTTCTATGATGCCGTTGTGTACGACGACGATTTGTCCAGTGCAGTCCGCGTGGGGGTGTGAGTTGACTTTTAGGGGTGCACCGTGGGTTGCCCAGCGAGTGTGCCCGATGCCTAGGTTGCCTGGCATGTCGTCTAGGTTTAGGATTTTGTGGACTTCATCTATTTTTCCCTGGTCCTTCTTTACTTGGATGGTGCCGCTGTTGATGGTTGCGATGCCCACTGAATCGTAGCCTCGGTACTCGAGTCTTTTTAGCGATTCGTGGATTATGGGCGCGGCTGCTCCATTAGTTAGTATGCATCCGAAAATTCCGCACATTTAGATTTTTAACGCTCCTCTCAGATTTTCTTAGCCTGTTCAACTGTCGGGTTTATTAATAAATATTATTCTGAAACTCTTTCACGCCTAAAAATTTTCTTTTAGTATATTTGGATTATGATCTTCCGCTGTTTATAAAATGGTGTCTATCTCACGCATGACTTGTAACAAAAGTTTTATAATGGTTAAGGCGTCGAACGGTTTTCTTTAAGGCTTTCTTCGCTGACGTGACTTGGCTTTTTGAGGGCGCTACCATAAAAAGATTTTTAATAATGGATATCACTTCAACTGTGGAGGCAGAAGCATGGACAAGAAACTGTTGCTTCAAGACGATGGCAAGACGCAGAAAGTGAAAGAGATCTGCATGATGGGCGACGCCCAGAAACTGAAGATGATTTTGGGTAAGTTAAGCTGGCGAATCCTGACCTTGCTTTCCGAGAAGGAAATGTACCCCTTGCAGATTGCACGGCACCTCGGAATGCATGAGCAGAAAGTGTACTATCACGTGCGAAAGCTGGAGCGAGCAGGCGCCATTGCCGTCGTGAGGGAAGAGAAAAAGAAGGGGGCAACAGCGAAGTACTTTAAGACGGTTTCGCCGGCGTTCGGCGTCGAGTTTCCTCAAGGTTACCGAACAATGCAGAGACCTTCCCTCGTGTCCGTGAGTAGGCAAATTCAAGATTTTTTCCAAGAATTCATCAACAAGAACGGCTCATTTGATGGTAAAATAGTAGTGGGCTGTCCAGCCCCGCATGGTCCGTTCAAAACCAGCGCGAGAGATGGGCACTACGCGGCTCACCTGACTTTCTTTCTGGGACAGTTTGTGAAGAACCCTGAAGAGTTTGCCATCAAACTGGACACCGACGTGAAAGCTGAAAAAGAAGAAAAAAACAACCTTATCCTCGTGGGCGGTCCTGGAACGAATCTTCTAACTCAGGAAATAAACGGGCACTTGCCAGTCAAGTTTAACATGCAATCTTCGGAGAAGGGTTTCTTGCTTGGAGGAATGGTTTCCCAGCGAACCAGCCATGTTTACACCGCGGACACCGCGGGATTGATAGCGAAAATCGCAAATCCGTGGGATTCTTCTAAGCGAATCGTAGTTGTGGCTGGCAACAAAGCCGTCGGAACCAAAGCCTGCGTCTTGGCGCTGACGAATTTCTGGAGCAAAACCCTGCAGAAATACCGCGTCGATGACAATGCTTTTGCGGCTATCATTCAGGGTTTTGATTTGGACGGGGACGGAAAAGTGGATTCGATAGAGGTTTCGGAGTAGAAGTGCCCGACACAGAAGCAACCGAGTCATTCTCCGCGTTTGGACACGCGAATGTGCAAGCCACGCACCGTGCGACGCTGGAGTTCACGAAAGATAAACATTTGACGAGGGAAGGCGATTGCATCGTCGCGACGTTTTCAGATAAATCCGTTGCTGACCTGAGTAGCGAGTTTAAGAAGTGCTTGCGGAAGCCGAACGCGAAGTTAACTGTGCTGATTGAGGCTGGTGGAATCGTAGAAGAAATTCATGCTCACGGCTCACCGCGGCTGATGCTATCGCATCCGACGGATATTGTTGTGAGAAAAAGCGACCATATATGCGGTCGAACGCTCGCGGTTTGCGCTGACAAAGCCGCCGTCGACCTTTCTAGGGAACTCGTGGAAAAACTTAAAGACCCAAAACAGAAAGCGAAAATCACGTTCAAAGTGCGTTGTTAGATTATTTTTGCGTCTAAGACGACTTGCATTTCGTAAGGTGCAGTTTCGCGGACAGTCTTGGCGGAAATGGGCTCTTTCACTTTTCGTCCTGTTTTTTCCACCGATTCGGAAAAGCGATTTTTCAGTTCTTCGACAGAGTCTGGACTGCGTACAAAACCATAAAAGTGAACTACTCCGCCTTCAGGTTTTAAAGCTTTGCAGGCAACGTCAACGAATTCCACGGCGCTTTCAGGCAAATTCATAATCACGCGGTCAGCTACGCCCAAAAGCTTCTCTTCAACTATTTGCCTTGCGTCTCCGAGGATTGGGCTGACACGGTTTTCGACTCGGTTGAGCCTGACGTTCCTTTTCAACAACTCGACCGCGTCAGGATTTATGTCCACAGCGTAGACTTTCACGTCTTCGTTGTTTTTGGCGATTAGCACGACGAACGGGCCAACGCCAGCGAACAAGTCCACAACGGTTTCGCCCTTCTGAACGAGCGAGGCTACTCTTTTGTGTTCGTGTGAAAGCCGCGGTGAGAAGTACGCTTTCGCTACGTCAACGTGGTATTGGCATCCGAACTCCTTGTGGATTGTGCTGGTTTTGTTTTCTCCTGCGATTGTGTCAAACTCCCGCAGGCGATAAGTGCCGCCGATGGCTCCTGCCTTTGCCAGAACTGTTCTCACGTTTTTGTGAGTTTGCAGGATTGCTGCGCCGAGGGCTTTTTCGTGGGTTTTAAGCTCAGGCGGAACCTCAATTATGGCTATGTCCCCGACGATGTCTAAGGCTTTTGGCAGGGTCGCCAGCAAATGATGCGGCAGCTGATTCTCCAAAACCTCCACCAGTGTCTTTTCGCGGCGTGCTCGCTCTTGAAAAACACGAACATCAAGCTGAAAATCGGACGTTTGCTCTTCAAATATAGCAGTTTCTTCTTGTGACGGTTGGCGAGCAATCGGGATATAAATGGAATTTGAGTCGTTTTGGATTTCAAATTCCCTGTCGCTCAATCCAAATTTGTTAGTTAAAACTAGCGTTTTTTCTCCATGGATTTTCGGAACTTTGATGCACAGCGATTCTCTTGGCATAAGCTCAGCTCAACTTTTCTATCCTGAAGAGACCATTCATCTTTTCAACTTTGAATTTGACGCCCAGCATTTTTTCGGCAAGCCAAATGTTTGCTTCCAAATGTCCCGATAGCCTTTTCGTCAGAAAAACCGAAGTCCCATCCGCAAGAGCGACGTACGGCACAAGCATATCTGACAAGTGCACATCGACAGTTGGCTTAGCAGAGACCTCAGATTAAAACTTTTCAGCTGCTTCCCGACCAACTATTTCACTCATTTTCCCCAATTCACCGATGGCGTCTGCGCCCAGGACTACTCCAGTGTCCGTCTCAGCCCACAGCACAGTTGAGCTTCCCTTCTGCAACGGGTTCGACGTATCGTTTACGACTTGGATATCTGCCCGGTAGCCTTTCTCAAATAGGAATTCGTTGGCTGCGTCAGCTTGACGTTGAGCCACCTTCCTGTCAGCCAAGAACGTGCAGACCGAAATGCCCTTCACGCTCTTCAAGCCACCAAAATCCTCCAAACGAAATGGCACTAGCTCGCGGCAAGGCTTCACCGTCAACGTCACTTCGCCCATTCCCTTCGGGTAATAACCATACTTCTGCACAGTTATGGATGCGTCAAGTCCTATTCTATTCAAAACTGGTAAAAGCACAAAACGCATATAGTTAATTGTTGGAGCGTTCGTCGTGTCTGTTCCACCCTTGGAGACGTGTAAACTGACGTTTTCTTTAGACAACGCGCAAATAGGCAGCACCGTCAGCAACAGCATTGGTATGTTTCCCGCGGTTCCAATTTCCGCCTCATAGCTTCCGCCCTTCACTTTCCCCGGGGTGAACCAAAGTTCTCGTGACTTAAGTGTCGCCCCCTGCATTTTCGCATCGCAGAGCTTGGCTGCGGTCAAAACGGCCTCCAAATGCTGAGGCTTCAAGCCAGCCTGCGGTCGATTCTGCCTGATATTGTAGATGTGTAAATCTTGCCCGCTGACGGCGGCTAGGGCTACTGAAAGCCTTAGGATGGTTCCGCTTCCGGTTTTCTGGCTTCCATCAATCTCAAACATCGGTGTTCACCCAAGTATCTAAGCTGCAAATAATTAATAAATGCCCTGATTCTCATAGAGAGTGCAGAAGGGTGATCGCATGACGGCTGACAAAGAAAAACTTGAAAACCTCCTAGAAAGAATCGACGAGATTCTGCTGGTCTTGAAAGGAATCTCGGACGACCTCCGAACAGTTTCTGCTTCACTGAAATCCATGGCAGTCTCACAAATCACCCATCCAACACCACAAACATCAGCCCAAACCAGCCACGACATCCCAGGAAAGCAGAAAAGCCTGGACGACATACGCATGTCGTTCCCTGAGGACTTGGAAAACCTGC
>DATEAU010000116.1:0-4182 GCA_035288165.1 Bathyarchaeia archaeon | reverse complement strand
TTTTGGGAAAATTATAAGAAAACTCATAAAAAATTTATAATCTAGCTTGCGTAGTAGTGTCAGCAACAATCCCACAGTCGAGATGAACAAAACCTTGAAAACCAAGAAAAACACAACTCAGAAATGCGTACAAGTCGACTTGCCAAAACCTTTAGATCTGCTCTCAGACAGCGAACTTGCGAGAAAAGCATGCATCGGCAGAGTCATGACGTACACGTTGAAGAGCCTCACGAGCAAATTCGTGGACAGCGGCTTCCAATGGCTGCTCCCCGTAGCCCTCAGCCAATCCACCGATCCACTTTGGCCTGACCCGGGCGCTTCCATAGAGAAACGAATCGAATTTGACATTTACGGCAAAACAGTACGCACAACTGCAAGTATGATCATCCATAAGCTTGTTGCTTCTTCGTTGGCTTACCCGAAGCTCTTCATTCTCTCGCCCAACATACGCATAGAAAAGGGAGAACGCGCGCAAACAGGTAAGCACATTTATGAATTCACCCAACTGGACTTCGAAGCCCGCGATGCTACGTCAAAGGAAATTCTCGCCTTAGTTGAAGACGCACTCGTAAGCTTAGTCACCAGCATAAAACGTGACATGAAAGACGATTTAATGTCACTTTGCAGATGCGACACTCTGAAGGTTCCTAAAAAACCATTCAAAATCTATGAAAGAACAGAGCTGGAAGCCAAGTACGGGGCAGACTGGGAAAGTGGCGTAACAGGCGAAATCGACGAACCCGTCTGGGTCACAAACATACCTCGAGAATTCTACGACTTCGAAGACTTCAAAACAGGAAAATGGGACAACTACGACCTATTCCTGCCGCAGTATGGCGAAGTGCTTTCAGGCGCTAAAAGAGAATGGGAATACAAGAAAATCTTGACGAAAATTGAACGCGACAAGATCAAGAAAGAAAACTACGCACTTGTCCTGAAGCTAGCCAAGGAAGGAAAACTCAAACCCACAGCGGGCGGAGGAATCGGCATGGAACGATTAGTAGGCTGGATAACAGGTGCCAAGCACATCGCCGAAACGCAGCCGTTCCCAAGAGTGCCTGGAATGGTTCATGACCTTTAGAAAATTGCAGTGCAAAATGTGCTTCAACCCCAAAGTTTATTTCTCTTCTCAGATTCACAAGGAAGAATCAAACTGAACATGCTCAAGGAAGCCTGAAGCAATTTGGAAATGAACCCGTACCTAGAAGTGCTACGCCCAAAACTAAGCCAACCTGACTACGATAAGCTAAGTTCAATGGTGAATCCCAACGTTCATGAATTCATAGCTAAAGCCAGCGACCTCTGCCACCCCGACCGAATCTTCGTTTGCAGCGACTCCAAAGAAGACATCGCTTACGTCAGGCGCCAAGCAGTCGCCACCTGTGAGGAAAAAGCCGTCTTAACGCTTCCTGGGCATACCGTCCATTTTGACGGCGAACATGATCAGGGGCGGGACCGACTAGCCACCAAATACCTCGTGCCTAGAGGGCTTTCGCTTAGCAAGGCGCTTAACCAGATTGACCGCCAAGAAGGCTTAGCAGAAGTAAGAGGCTTTCTTAAGGATTCAATGAATGGGCGAACGATGATTGTGCGTTTCGTCTCATTGGGTCCGCCTAATTCGATGTTCACGATTCTCGGTTTGCAGTGCACCGACTCATGGTATGTAGCTCATAGTGAAGATCTGCTCTACAGACCCGGCTATGAACAATTCCTTAAAGCAGGACCAAAAAGCGATTTCCTGCGCGTTCTGCATTCCGCGGGGAAACTCAACGAAGACATAGTCAGCGTAGAACACGAAAAGAAGGCCATCTACATCGATAACATGGATAACACCATCTACAGCGTGAACACGCAGTACGCTGGCAACTCTGTGGGCTTCAAAAAACTCGCGTTCCGCCTCGCCATCCGCAAAGCAAGCTACGAGGGCTGGCTCGCAGAGCACATGCTACTCATGGGAGTCCACGGTCCAAGCGGTCGTAAGACTTACTTTGCGGGTGCATTTCCAAGTGCATGCGGCAAAACCTCAACTGCCATGCTTCCAGGAGAAACAATACTGGGCGACGACATCGCCTACATACGCGACGTTGATTCAATTGCCCGCGCCGTGAATGTTGAAGCTGGAATTTTCGGAATAATACAGGACGTTAACCCGAAAGATGACTCTCAAATCTTCAAAGTACTAACTAACTCTGGCGAGATTGTCTTCTCCAACGTATTGGTCAAAGATGGGAAGCCTTACTGGTTGGGCATGGGCGGCGAACTTCCCAAAGAGGGCTTAAACTTTTCAGGCGCTTGGTTTGAAGGCAAGAAAGACGAGTTGGGCAACGAGGTTCCTCCCGCCCACAAGAACGCTCGGTACGCTGTCTCGCTTAGAGCATTGAAGAATTGTGACCCTGAGCTTGATAACCCCCAAGGAATCGAGTTGAGAGGTATAATGTACGGTGGCCGCGACGCTAAGGCTTACGTGCCTGTTCAGCAGAGTTTCAGTTGGGAACACGGTATTGTCGCGTACGGAGCTTCGTTGGAGACGGAGACGACTTTTGCGACTATTGGTCAGGAGGGCGTGCCAGAGATAAACATAATGAGCATTCAAGACTTCATCTCTATTCCATTGGGTCAGAACATTCGGAACAACTTGGAGTTTGGAAAGAAACTTGCAAAGGCACCAATCGTATTCGGAGTCAACTATTTCCTGCGTGACAGGGACAATGGCGGGTTCCTAAACGCCATCCAAGACAAGCATGTCTGGATAAAATGGATGGAGCTGCGAGTTCACGACGAAGTTGACGCGATTGAATCCCCAACGGGCTATCTTCCAAAATATGAGGATTTGAAAAAACTGTTTAGCCAAGTATTAAATAAAGATTACACGAAGGAAGACTACGCAAAACAGTTCACCATTCGAGTTGCTGAAAACTTGGCTAAGATTGAGCGTGTGCAACGATTCTACCAAGAGAATGTTTCCGACACGCCTCTGGAAATGTTCGGCATACTGTATCTGCAACGTGAGCGTTTGCTTAAGGCAAGGGAGCGTTTCGGCGATTACATTTCACCCGAGAATTTTGAGCTTTAAGAGAGACCAGATAACGTGACACGCAAGATTTTCTCGTCTCCTTTCATCATTTTCTTCGGTTTTTATGCTAAGTCTTAAAAAGGTTCATTAATATTGATTAGAAATTCATAATCGTTAATTATATTCAGCGGGCATCCATGAAACACCAAACAAAGACGTGAAAAAGAATGGCTAACAAAAGCAGGAACAAAATGAATAATACAAATGTGCCATATAAGGTAGATTTGTCGAAGATAGATGGCGACGGTTCGTTTCCCTGTCCAAGTTGCAGAACAACGATTTCTCCTGAGGATGAATCTGAGCAGGTCTATAAAATCATCAACACGAAGGTAATCAATGATCAGCTTGTGGAACTTATCATAGAATGCGGGACCTGCGGGACAAGCATAGTTCTCACTGGCTTTGAAACTGCGGTCGAAGGCTTAGCGGGCAAGTAACATTTTTACTCTGCGAGTTTCCTGCCTAATCCAACGAACATTAACCACAAGATGACGCCGTAAAAGGCACCATTGAAGAATGCGCTCAAAACGCTTACGTAATTCAAGACTACGTCGCCGAGAAGGCTGACGAACCAGTCGCCAGGAAACATGGGCACGGGAATCAGAAGCGACGCTGCCGCTATGAGGGAGAAGAAAGCCAGCAATATGTATAGACCCTTCATTCTTGTTCTCAACCTCTAATTATTGAGTCCCTTGGCTATTTGTTAGTTGGTGCATGAAGAAATATGCGTAATAAACTTTGTTGTTTACCTGTAGAACAAGGATACAACTGGTAAGACTATATTCAGATTGGGAAAGACAACACGAAAATCGCTACCAAACCAACAATAACAAATTTCCTGCTTCTAGACAAGCTTGAAACGTCATCCAAGGGACCAGGATGTTTGAAAGCAGAAAGGAAAATCACAATTAATGCAAAGAACCAGAACTGGCTGCCAGCCAGAAGTAAAGTGACCACCGACACGATTATTAAGACGTATCTCCACCGGTCAGGAACAAGAGACTTTGCCACGTGTCCGCCGTCCAGCATTCCTGCTGGAAGTAAGTTAAGCATTGTCACCACCATTCCCGCCCATCCAGCCCAAGCAATGGGGTGAAAATAATAACTGC